>CAJUOQ010000041.1 GCA_910588235.1 uncultured Atopostipes sp.
GAGAAAATACTGAGAATTTATGCTTATTTTACTTGAAGTGAATAATTCAGGATAATACTTATATATTATTTAAAAGTCTATTCGTTTTTTTGAATAGACTTTTTTAATATCCTAATTTGAGATTTATAACAACTAAAAAGGATATCAAGACAAATCAGGATGAAAATTGAAAGTGAAAAATATTTTATATAAAAATAATATTCTGATTAAAAACTAAATTACCCTATGATATTTACTTTTATAAAATAAGTAACCGCTTACTTACTTTCCGAAAAAGTGTGCAAAAAACCGTACTTTTCTTTGGAAAACAGGTTGCTATAATAAATACAGGAGGAGAAAGAAGTGAAAGTACGTACAGAGAAACTCTTCAATAAATTACTGTTCTCACAATATCCAATAACTATCAAAAAGCTAGCTGATGAAAATAATGTAAGTATAAGGACGATCCGGAATGATATATCAGAAATAAACAGTTATTTGAGTGAAAATTCACTTAAGTTGATTGAGACAATTCGAAATAAAGGATTATTTTTAGATGTAACTAGGACTGATATTGAAAAAATTACTAATTCTCTTTCATTACAAAAAGATAACATTTATTTAGATAAAGATATCAGACAATTTAACTTAATATTGGAAATATCTCTAGGAACAAAATTTTACGTCTACGAAAAAGAGAAAGAATTTGATGTTTCTAAAAGCACTTTAGACTCAGATATGCGTGACCTTAGAGTTTTATTAGATTCATATAGCTTAGAATTAATTAGTGATGCTAAATATGGTATTAAACTAATAGGTTCTGAGAGAACAATACGTACAATGATATTTGAACAGATTTTTGAAAATTTAGGGACGATGAGTGTGCTTGATTCAACAAAGCATCATTTTCCAGAATTTCAAGTATTGTTCAATTTCATTCCATTGAAAGTTATTTATAGGATAAAGGCTTTATATAATCAATTTCTCTCTGGGCCTAAGGATTATATATATCTAGAACAATCTATAATATTTTTGAACATCTGGATTAATAGAAATCATAATGGAAATAAACTGCGAAATAAAGATGAAAAAATTGAAAAACCACCTAAAGATCAATTAATTGTATTTATACAACATGTCATATCGGAGTTTAATATAGCTCCAAATGATGTAGAAGTACAATACATTTATTTTATGTTAAATACACTTTTAAACAAAGATCAGTACAATTCTACTGACTGGTTAAATGCACAAGTTTTTACTATAAGTTTGATTAATTATGTCGAACAAAAGCTTGATATTTCATTTGACAGAGAATCAGAAATATTTTACGAGAGATTGCTTGAACATAATTTGAGTTTGTTTCCTAGAATAAAAAATAATATGCAAATTTATAATCCACTTACAGAAAGTATTCGACAAAATTATCCAGAAATCTTTAAAATGGTTCAAATCTTTACCGCTGAAAATTTATTATTAAATGATAATAAAATAAAAGATGATGAAATCGCTTTTTTGGCCACTCATTTTTTAACAGCTGTGAGTAGAGAAAAACAAAGTGAGTTGAGCGTATATAGAGCTGCTGTTTTTTGTAATTATGGATTAGCAACAGGGAATTTATTAGCAGAAAATTTAAAACAATTTTTTCCAATTGATGTAATCGCTGTATTGAGTGTGAATGAATTGTATTTATTAGATAAATTAGATGTCGACATTGTGTTTTCAACATCTCCAATTGAAACTCAGAACTTTCCTTCTCTAGTGATAGATCCAATAATGAATAATAAAAATAGGAGAAATATAAGTCGGTTTTTAGAGGAAAATATAAAATACAAACAAACATTTTTAATTAATCAGCAAAGCGCTATTAATAATGTATTTAAAGATATCGTGGAAATTTTAGAAAATATATACGGAAAAATAAACTCAAAATCTATAGAACAAATAATAGAAGTATTTGATATAAATGGACTAAAAATTAATACAAAGGAGATTCAACCTATGATTGAAAATATTTTATCGGATGAAGATATTTTATTAAATTTAAAAGTAAATAACTGGGAGGAGGCAATAACTGAAGTAGCTAGCCCTTTGCTGGATAGAAATATAATCGAAGATAGATATGTCGATGCAATGGTCAATTCAGTAAAAGAGCATGGCCCTTATATTGTTATAGGCGATCATTTAGCATTAGCACATGCAAGACCTGAAGACGGGGTTAATGAACTAGGTTTAAGTGTTGCAACGCTTGAGCCACCGATAAATTTTGGAAATACGGAAACAGATCCCGTAAAAATAATTTTTTGTTTAGCGGCGATAGATTCTTACTCACATCTTAATATAATAAAATCATTAATAAATTTATTAAATGATAATTCAAATTTAACGGATATTAAAAATAGCACGAGTAAAACAGATTTTAAAAATAAACTATTTAAACATTAATTATAAGGAGGATTTATTATGTCAAAGCCGAATATTTTATTTGTCTGTGGAAATGGATTAGGAAGCAGTTTAGCTGCACAAATGGCAACACAAGATGTATTAGATATGAAAGGGGTTAAGGTAAATTTAGATCATAGTGATCTTTCATCAGCACGTTCAAAAGATGCAGATATTATTGTAAGCGCTTCTAATTTCAAGTCGCGTTTTGAAAATATGCGAGATTCATTAGGTGAAGTAGACATTATATATTTAGATAATATTGTTTCGAAGACAGAAATTGAAGAAAAAATAACACCCGTTCTAGAAAAACATGGAATTGTTTAATAATAATTAGGAGTGAAAATAATGGTTGTAATAAACTGGATAATACAGAATATTTTAACGCAAGCATCTATTATTATCGGGTTAGTTTCTATGGTCGGATTAATCGCTCAAAGAAAACCTGTTTCTGAAGTAATAACTGGTACTCTTAAAACAATACTTGGGTTTCTTGTATTAGGTGCAGGATCTGGAGTTATTGTAGAGAGTTTAACTTACTTTGGCGAAATGTTCTCAGAAGCATTTAATATGCGAGGTATAGTTCCATCTATTGAAGCTATAAATGGACAAGCTATGAACGATTTAGGTTTAGGGTCAGCTATTTCTTTAACATTTTTAGGTGTTTTTATCGCTAACATAGTCATTGCTAGGTTTACAAAATGGAAATATATTTTTCTAACAGGACAAGCTATTTTATGGATGGCTACCATGACAACTATAGGTGGATATTATATAGGCTTAAGAGGATGGGCATTGATAGTAGTGGGATCAATAGGAGGAGGAATCTTTGCTGTTGGTATGCCAGCAATAGCACAACCAATTGTGCGAAAGGTAACTGGATCTGATGATATTGCGCTCGGTCATTTTTGTACTATAGGTTACTTATTTGCAGCAGGAATGGCTTATCTCTTCGGTGAAAAAGGCGAAGACAAGAGTACGTTAGAAGAGATAGAATTATCATCATCCTTCGAATTTCTTCAAGATTCATATGTATCAATGATGATTGTTATGGTTCCTGTTTATATAATAACAGCTATTTTTGCAGGCCCTGAACTTAGTTTAGAATTCTCTGATCAAAATTATATAATGTTTGCATTTTTACAGGCTATGCAATTTGTAGTTGGTATCTATATCTTACTAGCTGGAGTTCGTTTGATGTTAGATGAGTTAATACCTGCTTTCAGAGGAATAGCAATGAAAATTGTACCAGACTCAAAACCTGCATTAGATATACCGGTCTTATTTCCATATAGTCCGAATTCTGTAATTGTTGGATTTCTAACTACAACTATTGGGGCAGTAATTGCAATGTTTGTATTACCAATATTTGGTTTACCTATGATTCTTCCAGGTATGATGACGAATTTCTTTGCTGGTGGAGGAGCCGGTATATTTGCAAATCAAGCTGGAGGACGTCGCGGAGCAATAATTGGAGGAATTTTACACGGAATCTTTATTACCCTCCTATCAGCTTTATTAGTAGGTGTGTTTGACCAAGTAGGTTTTGTTAATGCAACAGCGACAGATAGCGATACAATTGTAGCATTATTGATTTATGCTGTAATAGGAAATTTATTTGGCTTAGGTTAAAAATCTAGTTGAATCTGTTTGATTATATAAAAAGAAAGGTGAGTATTTATGACTGATATGGATGAAAAAATAAATAATAGTATCCAAAAATTGAAATCAATGGATGATGAAAATTCTAAAGAATATGCGAAAGAATTAGAAGTTTTAGGACTAAATTATTATGAAAATAATGAAGAAGAAAAAGCAATTGAAGCATTGGAAAATAGCCTCGAAAAACACGCTACAATAAATGAAGGCTATAAGAAACTAATGAATATTTATAACTCTAAACGAGCAGAAGCAGCTAAAAACGGTAATATGAATGAAATTAACATTTGGTTGGATAAAATGGATAAAATGCGAAATATTGCTAAAACTGGAACTATATTTAGATGATGGGAGAATATTAATGTATAGAAATTTAAAAGAAGTTACGGAGTTTGCAGAGAAAACAAATATGACTATTGGATCTTTTAATACGCATAATTTAGAAATGCTACCTTCTATATTGAGAGCGGCTAAAAATGTTGGGACACCAATAAGTATTCAAACGAGTGTCGGAACTGCAGAGTATATCGGTCATTCTATATTAGTTAGTGTAGTAAAAAGCTTTGCAAATAATGAGATGGTTGAAGCAGTATTACACTTAGATCATGCAAAAGATTTTGATGATATAAAGAAAGCTATTGACGCAGGTTATTCATCCGTAATGTTTGATGGATCTGACTTACCATTTAAGGAGAATGTTTTAAAAACAAAAGCAATTGTAGAATACGCACATCCTCGTAATGTTTCTGTAGAAGCTGAGTTAGGGACTATTGGAGGAACTGAAGAGGGCATCACCATTGAATCTAGTGAAGCAGTATTAACTGATCCCGAAGATGCTAAAAAATTTGTAGAATTAACTGGGGTAGATTTATTAGCTGTAGCTATTGGAACAAACCATGGACAATACAAATCAAAAACCAATTGTAATATTCCATTATTAAAAAGAATTCATTCAGTTGTCGATGTTCCTTTAGTAGTACATGGTGGTACAGGTGTAAGAGAATCAGAATATCCAAACTTAATTAATAATGGAATTAGGAAATTCAATGTTGGTACTGAACTACTGATTAATTGGAATGAAGAGGCTAAAAACTTGTTTAGTGAAACTCCAGTTGATAGATCACTTAGGCATAATGTAATACCAGCAAACGAAGAAATACAACAAATAGTAGAGCATAAACTGAATTTGTTTAGAAATTTAGACAACATGTGATGGTCGAAAGGTATGATAAAAAAGAATTTAATATTAATTGCAGGAAGCCCAGCTACCGGAAAAAGTTATATTGTAAAAAAAATTACAGATACGTTTAATGGAACTTTAGTAATTGCACCAGATGATATTAAAGAAATGTATGCTGATTCAATTGGTTTTTCAAATTTAGAGGAAAAGTCGCAATTAGATAAAAAAGTTTGGAATTTCTATTATTCTATATTACAACAATATATGGAAGCCGGAAAGAGGATAATAATATCTGAATATCCATTTAGCATGAAACAGTATAGTAATTTAAAACGATTATCGAAGCAATATGATTATAATGTGATAACTATTCGGTTAGTAGCTGATTTTGAAGTGTTATGGGAAAGAAGATATAAAAGAGATAGAGAACCTGGAAGACATCTCAGTCACTTAATGAAATCTTATCATTATGGTGATGAAATTTCAGATAGAGATCAAGCGGACAATCACATTTCTAAAACAGAATTTAAAAAGATTATTAGGAATAGAAAATATAATGAATTTGAATTAGGGAAACTTATTGAAATTGATATGACAGATTTTAATCAAGTAAATTATAACTCTGTGATAAGATATTTAAAAAATAATCTAGAATTGTGATTCTTTATAATGTTGATAAGTTTTGAGATATGATCTCCCTAAAGTAGACACTAAAAACAAAACTACTTTAGGGAGATTTTTATGTATTCAAAGATAATACAAATATTATAGGTTTCTTGAATTGGATACTGATTGATATGGTAATTCCGGAACAGCAGAAATGAGTAAATGCTATGGTTTTATATCTATTTCGATCAAGCTGATTTTGGAAATAGAACAAAAGAATGATGAAAGAAAAATACCTTTAACTGGTATCAGAAAGTGTTTTAGACTAATGACGAGTATTTATGTAATAGTAAATGGATTAATTTTTGTAGAAAGCGACATATTAATGAATTAAAATGTAGAGCGCCATCTTTTATTAAAAAATCCTCTCGCTGTTACTAGACAAACGGAAAGAATAGGTATAAACTATACTTGTGATATAAATCACAATTAAGGCTTGTGAGGGTTTAATTTCTCAAAAGAATCGGATTGTGAAAATACGAGGAGGAATAATCGATGGGAAAGTTGGAGAATAAAGTCGTATTGATTACTGGTGGGATCTCTGGGATTGGAGCGGCCTCCGCTAAATTATTTGCTGAAGAAGGCGCTCAATTAGTATTGGTGGATATGAATGAAGAAGTTGGTAAAAAATTTGAACAGTCCTTAAAAGAGATGGGACACGAAGAGGTTGTTTTTGTCGCAGCGGATGTGACTGATCGTGAACAGGCACAAGAAATTTTTGATCATACTGTTGGAAAATTTGGCAGCGTGGATGTTCTTTTTAATAACGCAGGTGTGGGCTGGACTGGTCCAACACATGAATACTCTTATGAAGATTATCGTAAAGTTGTAGAAGTTGATTTAGATGCCGTCTTTTCTTATTCACAATTTGCAATCCGACAAATGCTGAAACAAGAAAAGGGCGGAGTCATTGTCAATACAGCTTCGATGTACGGTTGGGTGGGAGCAGCGCAGTCCGCTGCCTATAATGCGGCTAAGGGTGGCGTCATCAACTTAACTCGCTCACTAGGTGTTGAGTATGCGCAAGATAATATTCGGGTAAATGCATTAGCTCCTGGTTATATTGACACGCCGATTATTGATGACAGCCTTAAAGAAGATCTAGCAGCAACGACACCAATGGGACGGTTAGGCAAGTCGGAAGAAATCGCAAAAGCAGCGCTCTTTTTAGCTTCCGATGATTCCTCGTATATGACCGGTAATTCGTTGATTGTAGACGGTGGCTATACGGCCCAATAAATATAATAGAAGATAGAATAGTAGAGTACTAATGATTTTTTTGTTCATTAGTACTCTATTTATTTTGTACGCAGACAAACGGTTATTCACACAGTAATGTATCGATATATGCTATGATGGAAGCGAAAACATCTTCTGTGGAGAAGTTCATAATTTTTATGGGCTTCATTTCACGGAAGAGGGTTTTGTGCTTATAAAAACAAGAGATAGGTGAGGATGTTTATGGAAAATAAAAGGAAACAATTATTGACGTTTTTAAGTCTTTTGGTGATTTTGTTGGTGGGTTGTGGGGAAAGCGCGGAAAAAAATACAGCTGGAGAAAACGAAGACGCTTATGAGACAGCGGTGCGAAAGGGTATAGACGAATTACAGTCGGATCATTTTGAAAAAGCGACGGCTTATTTTGAAATGGCGTTGGAAGAAGAGGCGGAAGGTGAAGAAGCAGCGGTTTTACTGGAACAGACAGAAAATTATATGGCAGCGCGTGAATTATTTGAGGAAGAAAAATACGAAGCTGCGCTTGAAAAAGCAGAGGCTGTTCAAAAGGTGGAGGATGGTTCTACTTAGCTCTCCCAGCAAGCCAACCAATTACAGACTGAGATCGCTGGAATATTCGCGGAAGAAAAAGAAGCGGAGCAACAAGCAAAATCTGAGGAGGAGTTGTTGAAAGAATTTCAAGGGATTTTTGCTTTGTTTTCAGAAACCCCTTATGAGTCGGTTATCGAATTTATCTTTATATTGAATGGAGATACCACGATGGAGGGCTTTAGACAAGCGGATTATGTGAAGAGTGAGGTGACGAATCAATCTTTTGATGGAAACACGCTCATTATGGACATACATACGCCCGCGCAGCCTGGTTATGGCGAATCCACGCACCAACTGGCTATGAATCTCGGTTATGACGAAAAGGGGGAGCAATATCTTGCCTTTGAAACGGAAGAAAAACTTTATCCGATTACCGTCGATGATTTAATGGAAAGTGGATTTAACGTGCCGAGTGTTTACGAACCGTTTTTTAATGAATTAAGGGCTTATGACCAGAAGGTATCAAGAACCATTTCACTTTCAAATACGGAGGTATTGGAAGACTACTCAGCGAAAGAAATTGAATACGCTCGGGTATGGCTGAATACGATTGGTAATGTAGAAGTCGATGAATTAAATATTCAATACGAACGTGAGGGAACACCCATTAATATTTATGACGATGAAAGTGTGGTTTATCCGGAAGACGTGACGATGATCACCGGCCGCTATACCGCAGATGGGATGATTGTTTACAGCGGGAATGGAGACGGAACGATTAATATTTACGATGTGCCTTCACATTGGCAGGCACCACCTGAAGATTGGCCAGCGATTTACGAAGACATTTTAGACACTTCGACCATGTATTTGGAGCCGATGAATGATAGTGAAGTCGTGCAGCTGATTGGGAAAATGACGATTTATGAGTGATGAGGACAAAGGATGATCTTTTGTCTGTGTAAACCAATTACTATCTTAAAGAGTATATTATAATAAAGGCACCTACTAAAGTAAGAGTGGGTGATTTATATGCTTTTATATGTTAACCAAAATATATTTGAGAGTTCTGCACAAGTCATTGTAAATGCAGTAAACACTGTGGGCGTGATGGGGAAGAGAATTACGAAAAAGTATAAGTAACTATATCCTGAAATGTATAAACAGTACAGGTATTTTTGTGAGCATAATATGTTGGAGATTGGAAAATTATGGTTGTATGAAGATAAAACCAAGTGGATTTTAAGTTTTCCAACGAAAGATCATTGGCGTAATCCTTCTAAAATTGAGTATATAGAGTTAGGGCTGAAAAAATTTGTTGAAACTTATGAGGATAAAGGGATCCATTCTATATCCTTTCCACAATTAGGAACAGGTAATGGTGGATTAGATTAGGAGACTGTAGTAAAACCGCTATTTGAAAAATATTTGAGACCTTTGCCTATTTCTGTATTTGTTCATATTGTAGATGAGAAATCAACATTTCAAGAACATGAAAATATTGCTGAAACAAAAGAATGGTTATAAAAAGTTTGGAGTGTATTGACTGTAGGATTATTTTTACAGTCAAATTAAAAATATTAATTGACGAAAACGTTTATCTATGATAGGATTTTAGTTAGTAGATGGATTAACCCTCATAGAATAAGTATATCTTCTATTTATTTTACATATTTACGTAAACGTTTACGTAAAATTACCGTAATTATGAAATTATTGATATTAAAGTAATTAGTTGAGTAGACTATTCAATAGATAAAACTTTATGAGTAGAATTGAGTGACTAAATAAGTCCCACTTTCTAATATAAGCATTAACGTAAACGTTTAACCTATATTTTTATAATTAACTTATAGCACTGAACAAATTTGATTTATCAAAACCAAAAAAAACAGAATAGTACGTAAACAACGATTTTCACAAAATAGTGTGGTTTAAACAATATATTATTTACTTTTTATTATTTTAAGTAAGCGTTTAACTTATATAGAAAATTTGGATGATGAGTGTTTACATTTTTACAAGTCTCAAAGCAAAAATGAAGGAATAAATAAAAGTACATTTAAATATTGAAAGGTGGAAATAATTCGTGCAGCAAAGCAAGCAATGGTGGAAAGAAGCAGTCGTATATCAAATCTATCCTCGAAGTTTTTATGATTCAAATGGTGATGGAATTGGTGATATAAGAGGGGTTATTGAAAAATTAGATTATATAAAAGGGCTAGGTATCGATGTTATCTGGCTAAGTCCTGTCTATGAATCACCGAATGATGATAATGGCTATGACATTAGTGATTATCAGGATATTTTAGAAGAATTCGGAACAATGGATGATCTGGACGAATTACTAGCGGAAACCCATAAACGGGGCATGAAATTAATTATGGACCTCGTGATTAACCATACATCAGATGAACATGAATGGTTTATTGAATCACGCTCGTCAAAAGACAATCCTTATAGAGATTATTACATATGGCATCCAGGAGATGAAGAAGGCAATAGACCGAATAATTGGGAGTCAATCTTTGGTGGTTCCGTTTGGGAATGGGACGAAGAAACTGAAGAATATTTCATGCATATATTTTCTAAAAAACAACCGGATTTAAACTGGGAAAATCCAGAAGTACGACAATCATTATATGACATGGTGAACTGGTGGTTAGATAAAGGAATTGATGGGTTCCGTGTAGATGCTATTACGCATATCAAAAAGAAACCTGGATTTCCGGACTTACCGAATCCATTGAATAAAGATGTCGTACCTTCTTTTGAATATCACATGAACCAACCTGGAATTGGCGAACATTTATCGGAGTTAGCAAATGAAACTTTTGATCAATATAACGTCATGACAGTTGGAGAAGCAAATGGTGTAGACGCAAAGGATGCAAAAAATTGGGTTGAAGAAGAAAATGGTTACTTTGATATGATTTTCCAATTTGAGCATGTGAATCTATGGGGCGATAATCAAGGTCTTGATTTAGTTCCTTTCAAACAAATAATGACTAGATGGCAAGAAGAGTTAGATGGTGTTGGCTGGAATGCGCTATATATTGAAAACCATGATTTAGTGCGTGCGGTTTCTTCATTGGGAGATGATGGAGATAAGCGTAAAGCTTCTGGTAAAGCATTAGGAATGATGTATTTCTTTATGCAAGGAACGCCATTTATTTATCAAGGTCAAGAAATTGGGATGACCAATATTCAGTTAGATTCTTTAGATGAATATGATGATATCGAATCCGTCAATCGCACAAAGATTATGATTGAAGAAGGCATTGTCTTTGATGAAGCGATGGAATACATTTGGGATAACTCCCGCGATAATGTGCGAACACCGATGCAATGGGACAGTTCTGAACAAGCAGGATTTACTACAGGGACACCATGGCTACAAATTAATAATAATTATGTCGATATTAATGTTCAAGAAGCATTGGCTGATCCGAATTCTATTTATCACTTTTATAAAAAAATGATTGATATTCGCCGTGAATCGGAAACTTTAATCTATGGCTCTTATGAACTAATTGAAGCAGATCATCCAGCAGTTTACGCTTATTTACGACATGGAGAAGATGAGAAGTATCTAATTGTCACTAACCTATTTAATGACCATGAGACAATGGATTTCTCAGACTACCATTTTGAAGAATTAGTATTGTCGAACTATCTGGTAACGGACGAATTAAAAACAGAATTTACATTGCGTCCTTATGAAGCGCGTTTGTATAGATTATCTAAATAAATTAAAGGATTTTGGTAATGAAAATATTAACGATAAATGTTCACGGTTGGATGGAAGAGAATACGGAACAAAAAATAAAATACTTAGCAAAAACAATTGCGCAAAAAGATTATGAAATTGTCGCTCTCCAAGAAGTGAATCAACCGATGAAACAAAAAGAAGTGACGCATCCAAGATTTATCAAATCAATTAATGAAAGTAATCCTATTCCGCTCAAAGAGCAAAACTATGCAGGACTTGTAATCCAAGAATTAGAAAAATTAGGAAAAGAATATTATTGGTCTTGGAGTGCCAATCATATTGGATATGATAAGTATGATGAAGGTTTATCTATATTATCTAAAAACCCACAAAAAACGGAAGCAATCACCGTTTCTGAGACCACAGATTATAGTAGCATATCAACAAGAAACGTTTTGAAAAGCGAAGTAAATATTGAAGGAGAAAAATGGCATATTTTTAATGGCCATTTTTCTTGGTGGGAAGATGATAAAAAGAGCTTAGTCTTTAAAAACGAGTGGGATAAAGTACAAGAATATTTTAAAGATATTAATGTTGAACATGTTCTCTTTATGGGTGATTTTAACAACGAAGCGGATCGAGTAGAGGAGGGGTATGATTATCTATTAGAAACGACGCCATTCCTCAGTGACACTTATAAGATGGCTGAAAAAAGATATGGAGACGCAACGATTGTTGCGGGTATTGATGGCTGGAACCATACATTACTAGGGAAGAGGATTGATTATATCTTTTCTAGTAAGCGCTTGCCGGTATTGGAAAGCAATGTGATTTTCGATGGTAAGAACGAATCAGTAATCAGTGATCATTTTGGTGTGGAAGTTATTTTAGGAAATTAAAGTTATAAACTATCAGAATATATTCAATTTTGGAAGGATTGAGAAAAATGATGAAGAAAATACAACGGTTTGGTGGTGCGATGATTACCCCCGTCCTTTTATTTGCGTTTAGTGGTCTTGTGTTAGCTTTATCCATCGCATTCCAAACGGAAGAAGTTGTTGGAAGTATAGCGGCGGAAGGCACAATGTGGAGTAATATGTGGGGGATTATTGAATCCGCAGGTTGGACCATATTTGACCATAAGGAGATATTATTTGTTATTGGGTTGCCGATTGGCCTTGCCAAAAAAGCGGCTGGTCGGGCTTCTTTAGCTGCTTTTGTCGTTTATATGACGTGGAATACTTATATTAATGCCATTTTACAAACGTTTGATTTTGGAATAGATGTTAATAATGTAGGAGAGGCAGTAGGACTAAAAGAAATTGGAGGCATAGCGACTTTAGATACTGATTTAATTGGCGCTTTATTGATCTCAAGTTTAGCGATTTATTTACATAATCGTTTCTTTGATACGCCTTTACCTGATTGGTTAGGTATTTTCTCAGGGACCTCTTTTGTGGTAATTTTAGGTTTTGTTATTACTTTACCACTCGCATTTTTAACCGTTTGGGGTTGGCCTCCAATTCAGAATATGATTTTCCAATTACAAGACTTTATGGCGGCTAGTGGTACATTCGGTGTCGGGCTCTATGTATTTTTAGAAAAGATTCTATTACCCACCGGTTTACATCACTTTGTCTATCAACCCTTTGAACATGGACCGGCAGTGGTTGAAGGTGGCTTATTAAACTATTGGTACAGTCATCTCCCTGAAATCGCTGCTTATGATGGAACGCTTAGAGAGATTTTCCCTGAAGGTGGATTCATGCTCCAAAATGCTTCAAAATCTTTTTATCCTTTAGGTATTGGTGCAGCTTTTGTAGCGACAGCAAAACCTGAAAAAAGAAAAGAAACAATGGCTTTAGTTATTCCAACAGCAGCAACAGCCATGTTAACAGCAATTACTGAACCTTTTGAATTTACATTTCTGTTCTTAGCCCCTGCATTATTCGCAGTGCATGCGGTATTAACTTCTGTTTTTGCGATGGTTATTTACGCTTTAGGTGTTTCCGGAGCAGCAGCGGCGAATATCGGTGGGATCGCTGGTTTTATTATACCGTTAATCAATAATCATAAAGATTCTTTACTTGTTTATTTTGTTACCGGTATCATTTTTGTCGGTCTTTATTTCTTCATTTTCCGTTGGGCAATATTGAAATTTAATTTAAATACACCGGGCCGTGAAGAGAATGAAGAAGTACAAATGTATACGAAACAAGATTATAAAGATAAGAAAGCGGGAGAAGAGTCCCCAACAAATGAAGCTGAGGAATTAAGTGGCACAGCTAAGAAAGCATATGGCTTTTTAACCGGTTTAGGTGGTGCGGACAATATTACGGATATTAATAATTGTACAACGCGCTTACGTATTTCGGTGGATGATCCTGAAAAATTAGAAAATGATGCGTACTTCAAACAGTATGGAGCCCATGGAGTGGTTCGTAATGGGGAAGCTATTCAAGTCATTGTCGGGATGGATGTTCCACAAGTACGAGATGAATTTGAAACACGGGTAAACGAAGAAAAAGAGTAAAAAATAATTAGATGAGAACTGAAAGAATCTAGTATAAATAAATAACTATATTGTGAAATATTGAAGCAGAAACAATCGAAAATAGGTTGTTTCTGTTTCGAATTTGTACGTTCGATTTTTACCTTTTATTTAAAGAATAGAATCAGCAGGACGATAAAAATGATTATAGATGCCTTCGTTAAAGGGGAATAGACGCTTGTTTCTTAACTGAAACTTTATGAAAGGATTTAGAATTCAACAGATAAAGTGTTAAGATACCCATAGATGTCTAATACTAATTAGTAAAGTAGTTGATTAAATTGATTACCATAGAAGATGTAGCAAAAAGAGCGAATACATCAATTGCTACTGTTTCACGCGTTTTAAATAAAAAAACAGGCTATTCTGAGAAAACGAAATTAAAAGTGCAGGAAGCGATTGAAGAGCTGGGTTATGAGTCCAACGCTATTGCTCGAAGTTTAAAAAACAAAAAAACAAATACCATAGGCGTTCTAGTTCCCAATGTCTCCAGTATGCTGTCCAACGAAATTTTAAATGGAATCGAAGAATATGCGCATACCAATGGCTACAGTGTATTGACGAGTTATACGTATTCTGATTCAGAGAAAGTGATGAAGTCTTTAAAAACTTTTAATGAACAGCGAGTCGAGGGCTTAATTTTTGTAAGTGATTTCTTTTTACCGGAATATTATGAATATATCCGAGATCGAGAGATGCCGATCGTCTTAACCGCGGCGGAAAGTCCTGATTATCCTTTATCATTTATTAAAGTCGATGATTTTAAAGCTTCTTATGATGCAGTGTCTTATTTGATTGCAAAAGGGCATGAAAAAATTGGGATGATTAGTGCTAATCCCCAAGTACATCCAACTGCTGCTGGAAAATCAAGGCTGGAAGGTTATAAAAAAGCGCTGCAAGATGCAGCTTTAAAGATTGAAGATCAACGAATTGTCTTTTGTGATGGTTTTACTTTCCCAATCGGAAGAAATAAATTTAAAGAGTTAATTGAAAGGGCACCAGACATTACTGCCGTTTTTGCTAGTAGTGATGATCTAGCCGTTGGCGCTTTAAATATGGCGTATGAGTTGGGGATTCAAGTTCCTGAGGAAGTTTCGATTATAGGCTATGATAATATTCCTATCACAGAAATGGTATGGCCGCCATTGGCTACAGTCTCTCAACCCTTAAAAAATATGGGGTATGAATCAACAAAAGAATTAATGAAAAAAATAGCAGACCCTGATAGAGAGGGCAATCATCGGTATATTGATCATGAAATCATTGAAAGAAAAAGTGTCGCTGATTTAAATTAAACGTATAAACAACTAGATAGGCAGTTCTCATTTTTATTAGATCGTCTGAACAAAATATTTATGTGAATGAAGATGGGAGAATGAATGTATTGGATAAAAAGATAATAGGAATTGACTTAGGTGGAACGACTGCTAAGTTTGCGATTTTAAATCAACAAGGTGAAGTTCAAGCAAAGTGGAGTATCGAGACAGATATCTCAAATGAGGGCATAAATATTGTTCCCAATATGATTGAATCCATTAAACAGCAGCTAGAATTATCTCAATTGTCAACGGAAGATTTTATGGGGATTGGTATGGGATCACCTGGAACTGTGAACCGAGCAGACGGAACAGTGATTGGAGCGTATAATTTAAATTGGAAAACATTACAACCAATTCGCCAGCAAATTGAAGCGGCTTTTGGCTTACCATTTTTTATTGATAATGATGCGAATGTCGCTGCATTAGGTGAGCAGTGGGTAGGTGCTGGGAATAATGAGCCAGATGTTGCTTTTATTACGTTAGGAACAGGCGTAGGCGGTGGTCTTATTTCTGATGGCAATTTGCTGCATGGTGCGATGGATGCTGCGGGTGAAATTGGACACTTAACTATTGAAACAAATGGCTATGCCTGTACATGTGGAAAAAAAGGGTGTTTAGAACAATATACTTCAGCTACCGGTATTGTACGCATGGCTCGTGATATGGCAGATGCATTTACAGATTCATCGCAATTAAAAAGACAAATTGAGAGTGAACAAGTAGTAGATGCCAAAATGGTCTTTGATTTAGCCAAAGCAGGCGATGAGTTGGCAAATCAGGTAGTAGACCGTGCAGCTGTTTATTTAGGCATTGCTTTAGGAAACGTGGCGAATTTATTAAATCCTTCCACCATTGTTTTAGGCGGAGGCGTTTCGAAAGCGGGGCAATTCTTAGCGGACAAAGTTACCAAAGAAATTCAGCCCTTTTTATTCCCGACCATTCGTGAAGTCACGAAGATTAAAATTGCTGAACTAGGGAATGATGCCGGTGTTATCGGTGCAGCTTCTCTTGTTTTAAATGAAATGCAGAGATAATAAATACTAGTGCTAGTGGATGGAATTCATTCACTGGCACTAGTTTTGTTTTAGATAAAAAACATACAAAAGTTCTTTTTACGGGACAATATTTTTTAACCATAAAAGTATACCTATGTAGGATGAAGCAGACAATACTTTGGATTGACGCCGACCTAATTACTTTATTGATTCACTCATGTCAACTTTCCCATTCTTCACGCAAAACACCCATTCGAATTGAATCGTAATAATGTTCATTATAATATCGGACTTTTCTTATTCTTGCTTCCATCTTCATCCCTAACTTTTCGCCAACCCGAATCATACGTTTATTGCCAGACCAGGTCGTAAACCCGACACGTACCAGTGGGAGGGTATTAAACAAATGATTGATCCATATTTTTAACGCACGAGTTCCTATACCTTTTCCCCAGTTGCGAGATTCATAGAGAAGGATTCCTGTTTCTAACCATTTTGAAGGCTGATGTTCCCAATAATACGTCACAACTCCTATAAAAACTCCATTCATTTCAACTGCCCAACAATCTTGTTGCTTAACCCAAGAATCGGATTCTTCCATAAACTCCTTATACGTCTTTGAAGTGTGAGGATAGTAGGGAGCGTCCCATTTTTTCCATTCAGGAGCTTCTTTTTTATAAACAAGTTCCCAAATATTAATTAAGTCTTTTTCTTCAATGGGGCGAATAGTTAATTCTTTATCTTTATACATGACACCTGAATAATTCACACCTCTAATTTTTGAGGCAGTTTTAGTTTTTAGTTCTATAA
>CAJUOQ010000042.1 GCA_910588235.1 uncultured Atopostipes sp.
GGATCCGTACGTCTGGTGGTGTGAGAGGACGATTTATTTCGTCCTACTCGATTGAAAGACAATGATGTTTTTGACTGAAATGTTAAAAGAGGATAGGTACAGTATTTACAGAAGAGAGCTTCGCATTTCTGCAACAAATGAAATATTATGTTGTGAATGAAATATAATTGTAATCTATTTTAAATTGCAATCAGGATTGACGATGTTATACTACTTCCAGTGACGGAAAAGCGGCGGTTTTATTACGCATCCCCGTGTCTGTCACTTTTTATTATGTACAATTGTACAAAAAATACCCAAAAAATAAGGTGTTAATTTATTATGATTGAAATGAAAGATGTAACAAAAGTATATGACAATGGAATAACAGCTATCCAAGATTTGTCTGTTCTGATCGAACAAGGCGAATTTGTTTATGTTGTAGGGCCTAGTGGGGCAGGTAAATCGACGTTTATGCGTTTGATCTATCGTGAAGTACTCCCTACAAAAGGTACGGTAGAAGTCACTGATTTTGATGTCGCAAAAATAAAACGAAAAGAGATCCCTCTCTTAAGACGTCAAGTTGGTGTTGTTTTCCAAGACTTTAAGTTATTACCAACTTTAACGGTCTATGAAAATATTGCGTATGCAATGGAAGTTTTAGGCAAGAGCCCTCGCCAAATAAGTAGTCGAGTAAAAGAAGTTCTTAAACTAGTTGATTTAGAGCAAAAAGAAAATATGCTTCCGAATGAACTATCCGGAGGAGAGCAACAACGAGTGGCGATCGCAAGAGCTATTGCGAATATGCCACGTGTTTTAATCGCCGATGAGCCAACTGGAAACTTAGACCCTGAAACATCGAAAGGAATTATGGAAATTCTTGAGCATATTAATGCGCAAGGAACAACCGTAATTATGGCGACGCACAATAGCGAGATTGTTAACGCAAGAAAACATCGTGTTATTGTGATTGACGATGGCCGTATTACTCGTGATGATGAAGAAGGGGGCTACTCATTTGAAAATTAGAACAGTTTGGCGTCACATTAAAGAGGGAATGAAAAGTATCCGCCGTAATGGTTGGATGAGTTTTGCAGCAGTTTCTGCTGTATCCATTACCTTATTATTGGTAGGAGCCCTTATCGGAGTCGTTTCTAATATCAATGAACTTGCGACAGACATTGAAAATGATGTCAGTGTACGTGTGTATGTTGATTTAGCTGCTGACGATGAAGATCGTGATGCACTAGAAGAAGAATTACAAGGTATAGATAATGTAGAAGAAGTGACCTTCTCAAGTCGAGAAGATGAATTAGAAAATGTTGTAGGAAGTTATGGAGATACTTTCGAGCTCTTTGAAGGAGACGAAAACCCATTACACGATGTATTTATTGTTGATACAGATTCACCAGAAAGCACAGCAAATGTCGCTGAAGAAGTTGAACCTATGGAATATGTTTCAGATGTAAACTATGGTGGAGCACAAGCAGATCGCTTGTTTAAGATGACTTCAACCATTCGAAATATTGGGGGAATCATTATTATTGCCTTGATATTTACCGCGATATTCCTCATATCAAATACCATCCGCATTACAATTTTCTCACGTAGTACTGAAATAGAAATTATGAAATTAGTCGGAGCGACCAACTGGTTTATCCGTTGGCCATTTTTAATTGAAGGTGCCCTGATTGGATTTATCGGAGCGATTATTCCTTCAGTTGTCTTATGGTTTGTCTATGATTCTGTTTATACGACAATGTCTAGTTTCTTATCTGGCACCTATTTCGCCTTGTTGGCGCCTAATCCATTTATCTATCAATTAATTCTATTGATTACGGTTATTGGGGTTGTCATTGGAGCGATCGGATCAGCCTTCTCCATTAGAAGATTCCTAGACACTTAATGAAAAAGAACCTTTTTTAGAAATAAAAAATGAATTGAAGCAAAAAGCATTTAATATTTGGAGGAAATAGAAAAAATGAAGAGAAAAAGATTTTTGTCATTAGCCTTAGCAGGAACATTAAGTTTATCAGCACTAGCAACGCCCACATTAGCCGTTGAAGCTTCTCCTTCATCGGTTTCAGACTTTGATTCTTTAATTTCAGAATTATCCGCAGAAGAGGATGAAGTAGCGAATCAACTAGAAACTCTTCAAGCAGATATGGAGCATAATGAAGCAGAGGCGGAAGAGCTTGTCGCTGAAATGACAGAAACCCAAGAATTCCTTGAAAGTTTGCAAGTTGAAGTGGAAGAATTAAAAGATATAATTGAAAAACGTGAAGCCCAATTAAATGAACAAGCACGTGGTGTCCAAGTAATGGGTGAGATGGGTAATATTGTCAGTTTTATCTTAAATGCAGATTCTTTAAATGATATTGTTGGCCGTTTAAATGTTGTTTCAACACTTATTTCCTCCAATAAACAAACAGTGGCTCAACAAAAAGAAGATCAAAAATTAGTCGAAGCAAAAGAAAATGAAACGCTTGAAAAACAAGAGGAGCAAAATCAATTAGCAGCTAAACTTGAAGCAAATAAAGCAGCTTTAGGAGAACAAAAAGCAGAACAAGAGAGTATCTTGGCTCGAAAAGCTTCTGAAAAAGAAGAGGTTGAAGAAGAGCGTAGTGCGCTTGTTGCGCAAGCTGAAGCAGCTGAAGAACGCCGAAAAAGTTTAGAAGTCGCAAACTCTACTGCTGCCTCTGCGGATGTAGAAGCAAGTGAAGAAACGAATGAAGAA
Organism: uncultured Atopostipes sp.; assembly: GCA_910588235.1. Lineage (GTDB taxonomy): Bacteria > Bacillota > Bacilli > Lactobacillales > Carnobacteriaceae_A > Atopostipes. Next base: position 2,717 of record CAJUOQ010000042.1, read on the forward strand.
GCAACTACAGAAACGAATGAAGAAGAAAATGTAGAGGTTGAAGGAGAAGAAGCAGCTACAGATTCAGAAGCTGTGACAACGAGCTCTACAAGTTCTGCACCAGCTCCTGCACCTGCAACGACTGACAGTTCTGTTGTGGGCATTGCGCAAGGATTACAAGGTATTCCTTATGTGTATGGTGGAGGAAGTACGTCAGGATTTGATTGTTCTGGTTTTACAACCTATGTATTTGCGCAGGCAGGTCGTTCATTACCTCGTACAGCAGCAGCTCAATATGGCGCAACCAGTCGTATTTCTAGAAGCGAAGCTCAACCAGGAGACTTAGTGTTCTTTAGCCAAGGCGGCGGGGTAGACCATGTAGGTATCTATATGGGCGGTGGAAACTTCATCGGTGCCCAAACCTCAACAGGTGTCGCTGTCTCTACGATTGATTCAGGTTATTGGGCGAACCATGTGACTGGTTTTGGCCGTTAAATAAAATTCCAATGATTAAATGCGTAAAAATCCTCAAGTATTCTTTTTTGAATGCTTGAGGATTTTTATTTATGTAACGATCAATGCCGGCTTTAGTGTTTAAAACGCGGATAATTCATTATGAGGTGTGGTTCCTGCTTTAGACGCATTTTACAAATGAAGAACTTCTAAAAAATAATTGTACAAAATAAACAGGAGCTATTTAGATCGCTACGATCTTTCAAGGAGGAAAAGAAAAATGCGTGTTGAAATGCAGCAGTTAAGACGGTAAAATTAATTTAAATATTTTTAAAAATATAGTCATAAAAATAGGAGAGAGAATATTGGCAAATAACTTAATGTGGTCCGTCATTCTATACTTAATACAGCCTGTTTTTTTAATTGGTTTGGTCTATGCACAGTTTAATCGAAATAAACGAGTGCATTATACCCGCGAGCATTTTCGGGTAAATTTCAACCGGAAAAACTTTGAACTCAAGGATTATCTGCTCAAAGGTTTGCTTCCAGGGATTATCTTGTCTTTATTGTCCCTCTTTATTGGGATACCACTAACGATTGAATGGTATTTAGTTTACCAAGTCTTAACGATTATTTTATTAGTAGTGGCTGGTTCACGTTTCATCCATCCATTGTTTACATTTCCGATGAGTATTTTTATTCTGTATGGTTTGAATTTTGCTGGAATCGATTTACCTTTTTCGAAGTTAAATCAAATCTTTAATCAACAAACATATCTAATCAATCAAACAGCTAATCAATTACCAACATTGACGATGAATCTTTTAGTGTTCGCTACTTTAATCTTACTAGTTTCTACCTTTGCTATGAATAGTCGCGATGAACATAAAATTTATCCGATGCTTAAAACATCCAAAAGAGGAAAAACGGTCGCGAAGTATCAAAAGAATTCTCTATGGGCACTGCCGTTAATGGTGATCGTTCCGGGAGAAGTCATTGAACCATTTGCTGATTGGTGGCCTTTACTCAATATTAATGGGAATCAATATGCGTTTTTACTGTTGCCACTCCTTGTCGGATTTCACTATACTGTTTCAACGCAATTTCTTGAAGAAGCCACTACAGCTTTACAGACAGAATTTAGATATTTAGCTATTAGTGGAGTCCTTTTATCTATAATTTCTTATTTCTATCCTCGCTTAAGTATTTGGAGCATGCTTTTATTATTCCTTGGGGGCTTGTTTATCCTTGTACGTCACCGTCGAAGAGAAAATATGTGGAGCTTCCGTTATGGACCAGCAGATGAAGGTTTACGAGTCATTGCGATTCGTCAGAATTCACCTGCTGAGCGTTTAGACTTAGCGATTGGCGATGCCATCTTAGATTTTAACGATCAAGAGTTGACGGATATGGAAGAATATTATAAAACGTTAGCTCACAACCGGTCTTATGCGAAGATGCGTATTAGAAGAAAAGATGGAGAAATTGTGATTGCAGAAACGCCTTTATATGATGATGACTACAATAATTTAGGCTTGTTGTTACTTGATCAATAACGGGTAAAATAGTATCAATTCTTTGACCGAACAGAAAGGAACGATCACATGAAGAAAGTACTTATTATCGAGGATGAACAATCTATTTTAAAGTTGCTGAGTTATAACCTTGAACAAGAAGGTTATAACGTGGAAGTGACGATGGATGGCCAAGAAGGACTTGAATTAGCGCTTGAGAATGGCTACGACATGATTTTATTAGACTTAATGTTACCGAACAAAGATGGGATAGAGATTTGTCGAACATTACGCCAAGAAAAAAGTGAAGTGCCGATTATTATGCTGACAGCAAAAGATACGGAAGTGGACAAAATTTTAGGTCTGGAAATGGGCGCGGATGATTATATTACAAAACCATTCAGTCCTCGAGAAGTATTAGCCCGAATGAAAGCTATTTTTAGACGTGCGGAACGGTCACCGTCTAAAGATATCGTGGGCGAAAAAAATCCAGAAGAAACGATCGTGATTGGGGAGATAGAGATTTTCCCAGAAAAATATGAAGTATTCGTCCGCGGTGAACCGATCGAATTAACTCCGAAAGAATTTGATCTACTCTTGTACTTTGCTCGTCGAGACGGACGGATCTTAAGTCGGGAACATTTACTAGATGCGATTTGGAATTATGATTTTGCGGGTGAGACTAGAATCGTAGATGTTCATGTGAGTCATTTACGTGAAAAAATTGAAAAAGATACAAGAAAACCTGAATATATTATGACCGCGCGTGGTTTTGGTTATAAGTTAGAGATACCAAAATGAAAGAAATAAAACACAAGTTATATGCCTTATACTTTTTTATTGTAGCTGTGTTTATTTTATTCCTTTATTTTTTATTGTCCCATGTAGTGGAAGAACGTTTAGTGGAACACCAACGAACAGATCTAGAACAAGATATGGTGGTTTTGGCCGAGTATGTCGAAGAGCATGAAGCAGAAAGTCAACTGAATGGAGAAGAAATCATCCAATTATTGGAGGATCTAGCTCCTGTCCTTCAAAAACGAATGACCGTCATAGACCTTGAAGGGCAGCCGCTCTATGATTCAGCGGCCTCTATTGATCCCACAGAAAATATTTTCGATCACCCTGAAATTCAACAATTGTTAAGGGGCGAAAGCATGAGTGTCTATCAAAAAGATCCAGACGATGAAGATCATGATCAATACGCTGTGAGCCAAGTTATTTTTAATCAAAATGAAGAACCGCTAGTTATTGTCCGTTTATCGCATGAAATAACCACGTTGACGAGTGCTATTCAACTGTCTCTGAGAATTCAGCTCATCGGTACCATCATTCTGGCGATTGTGATTATTGCATTAGCCACAAATTGGATGAATCGTATTACAGATGCTCTAACGGAAATGGGTAGCGTGATGACTCGCTTAAAAAATGCGGATTATGAGGCGCGTTATAGAAAGCAGTCTTATCAAGAAGTCGATGCATTAGGCCATTCAATGAATGAATTAGCGGTTAATTTAAAACAACAAAAACAAGACCTCAAAGCAAGTGAAGAGCGGATTTATGGTTTGATCAATCATTTGGTGATAGGGGTTATTTTATTAGACGAAACGCGCCATATCCAAATGGTTAACCCGATTGTGAATGAATTACTGGGCACTAATTTATATGGAAAGATTACCCATTTATACACGGACTATATTCGCAGCGCAGAGCTGATTGAATTGATCGAAGAAGCTTATGAAAAAAATGAAACGATAAACGCAGAACTAAAAATGTATTTTCCTGAAGAAAAAACATTGGATGCGAATGTCATCCCCGTTCCTGGTAAAACAGCGGGAACACCGAATTATATTGTGTTACTTTATGATATTACGGAGATTCGACGCTTAGAAAATATTCGAACGGATTTTGCTACCAATGTTTCTCATGAATTGAGAACGCCTATTACTGCGTTAAAAGGGTTTAGTGAAACTTTACTCGACGGTGCTATGTATGATCAAGAAGTATTGACAGAGTTTTTAGAGATTATGTTAAAAGAATCGACGAGACTCGATCACATGGTGCAAGATATCTTACAGTTATCCAAGTTAGAACAAGGACGAGCGCTGGCTAGTACGGAAGCCATTGAAGTTCGTTACATTGTCGAAGAAGTGTTTCAAATCTTACAACAAAAAATTGAATTAAAAAATATGACCTGTTTTATAAAAGAAAACGAACCGATTAAAGTAAGAGGAAATCGTGATGACTTAAAACAAATCTTAATGAATTTAATCGCCAACGCGATTACTTATACCCCTGAAAATGGGGAAGTCTTTGTGCAGTTGGAGCGAGTCGGACATGAAGCAAAAATCCAAATTATCGATAATGGCATAGGGATTCCAGAAGAAGACCAGGTCCGCATTTTTGAAAGATTTTATCGGGTGGATAAAGCACGAAGTCGTAATTCTGGGGGCACAGGTCTCGGCCTTTCCATTGTAAAATGGGCAGTCGATAACATGAATGGACGAATTGAATTGACAAGTAAAGAAAATATCGGAACGACGTTTACCATCTGGCTTCCTTTACATACTGAAAAAGAATAATATATAAATTTACGTAGAATTTACTTTAAATCCATAAGATATAAATAAATAATCTGTATGATGTATTTGAAGGCAGAGATATGTCATTCAATTTAGAAAAAAGGAGATTGTTACTATGACTTTTGGAAAAACGGCACGTATATTTTCTACATTAAGCATCACCTTATTATTAGCGGCTTGTGGGGCTGATGAAACAACCGAAGAAGGAGCCGAAGGGTCTTCTGATTTCGATGCAGCTGCAGATATTCATGTCATTACGCGTGAAGATGGTTCAGGCACACGAGGAGCATTCGTTGAAGTAGCGGATGTTATGGATGAAAATGAAGAAGATATGACAACCCCGGCAGCCACTGTCCAAAATAGCACGAGTGGTGTAATGCAAGCTGTCGCTGGTGATATCCATTCTATCGGCTACATTTCTTTAGGTTCATTAGATGATTCGGTTAAAGCTCTGTCGATTGATGACACAGAGCCGACACCTGACGCTGTGGCAAGTGGTGAGTATGGAGTCGCTCGGAACTTTAATGTTGTGTACGGCTCAGAATTAAGTGAGGAAGCTCAAGACTTCTATAACTTTTTCACCTCCCAACAAGCGCAAGAATTAGTCTCTGAAGAAGGTTATGTTCCAGTCGATTCAGAAGCTGAAGAATATACCTCTCAAGGAACTTCTGGAGATGTTACCGTGGTAGGATCTACTTCAGTAGAACCTTTAATGCAGCGTTTTGCAGAAGCTTATATGGAATTAAATCCAGATGTAACAATCGATATTACAGCGCCAGGATCTGGAGCAGGAATTACAGCAGCGATTGATGGATCGGCCGATATCGGGATGGCTTCTCGTGAAGTGGATGAAGAGGAAGCTTCACAGCTAGAAGGTTCTGATGCGATTGCCGTTGATGGAATTGCTGTTATCACTCATAATGACAATCCGGTGAATGAGATGTCTCTGGAAGATGTTTCTAGTATTTACATGGGTGATGTAACGACCTGGGAAGAAGTTTCAGAATAAATGAAAAGTTAAAAACAACCTAGAAAAATAGACAAAATATGGGAGAGGGTGCCTCAAAATATCCTCTCCTCGTTTTTTGTGTGGTGCAGGTCAAGAGAGAGAAATTGTACTAGTTTTCTGATGGAATTATTGTTATATTTGATATGCTTAATTAGCGATTTTGAAAATTCTATGTTTTAAAAAGTAAGAGAGGATGATTATTGTTGGCTGAAAGAAAAGAACGAGTTATGAATGGCGTCTTTTTTATCTCCGCATTGATGTCGATTGTGTCTTTAGTACTTATTACCGTCTTTATGTTCACAAACGGCGTTCCAGTAATGATGAAATACGGCTTAGATGAATTTCTATTTGGAACACAGTGGAGACCAACTGCAACTGAACCACAATTTGGTTTATTACCAATGATTATGGGATCAGTATATGTCACAATTGGAGCGGCAGTATTAGGCGTGCCGATTGGTGTTTTAACAGCTATCTTTATGGCTGAGTACTGTCCAAAATGGTTATATAAAATACTAAAACCAGCGGTTAGTTTGATGGCATCGATCCCATCGATTGTATATGGTTTCTTTGCTTTGCAATTTTTAGTACCACTGGTTAGAGATAGTATTGGAGGCAATGGTTATAGTATCTTAACTGCTATGATTTTATTAGCGGTTATGATTCTACCAACGGTCATTGAATTATCGGAGTCGGCTTTACGTGCTGTTCCTAGAACTTATTATAACGGGAGTGTTGCTTTAGGCGCAACGCATGAAAGAGCCCTCTTTAAAGTGATGCTACCTGCAGCTTCATCCGGTGTCTTATCCAGTATTGTGCTGGGAATAGGACGTGCCATTGGTGAAACGATGGCGGTTGTGCTTGTAGCTGGAAACCAACCACTTATGCCGGATGGCTTCTTAAAAGGTGTTCGTACTTTAACGACAAATATTGTATTAGAGATGAGTTACGCATCTGGCGATCATCGTTCCGCGTTGATTGCGACAGGTGTCATTTTATTTGTCTTTATTCTACTGATCAACTCAGTCTTTTTAGTCATTAAAAACAAGGGGGCCACTAAATAATGAATAAAAGTAAGATAGCTCGTGCATTTGTTTATTTAGGGGCAGCCATTACTTTTGGCGTGTTAGGATATATTATTTTATTTGTTTTTATAAATGGTGTTCCTTATATAACTCCTGATTTATTCGCGTGGAATTATACAACAGAAAACGTATCATTAACTCCTGCCTTAATTACTACTTTGTATATTATTGGAGGCTCTTTACTTGTTGCTACGCCCATTGGAGTCTTTACGGCTGTTTATTTAGTCGAATATGCGGATCGTTCACGTCCAATTGTTAAGTTGATGTCAATGGCAACAGACACCTTAGCCGCTGTTCCATCTATCGTTTATGGATTATTCGGCTTCCTGTTCTTTGTTACCTTTTTAGGCTTCCAGTTCTCATTGTTGGCCGGTATGTTAACAATGACGATCATGATCTTACCATTGATTATTCGTTCAACAGAAGAAGCATTGTTAGCGGTCGGACGACCCTTACGTGAAGCCAGTTATGCTTTGGGAGCTGGGAAATTACGAACCATTTTTAATGTCGTCCTACCTGTGGCTATGCCAGGGATTTTATCCGGCGTGATCTTAGCCATTGGTCGTATCATTGGAGAATCTGCGGCTTTAATCTATACACTCGGTTCTTCGGTGAACTTACCTGATTCATTATTATCATCGGGAAGAACATTAGCTGTTCATATGTATGTTTTATCTAGTGAAGGCTTCCACGTCAATGAAGCTTATGCAACAGCTGTTGTTTTAATCGTCTTAGTATTAGCATTAAACGCATTTTCAACATTTATTAGTCGTAGAATAGTTAGGGGAGGCAAGTAATTATCATGGCAGAAATGAAAGTTAGAGATTTAGATTTATGGTATGGGGATTTTCAAGGGTTAAAAAATATTAATATGGACATTATCGAAAACCAAATTATTGCATTTATCGGACCGTCCGGCTCTGGTAAATCGACATTCCTTAAAACATTAAATCGAATGAATGATTTAGTAGAAAACGCTCGAGTCGAAGGAACCATTGAATTAGATGGAGTTGATATCTATGCACCCAATACAGATGTCAACGTTTTACGTAAAAAAGTAGGGATGGTCTTCCAAAATCCAAACCCTTTTCCGAAAAGTATTTATGATAACATTGCGTTTGGACCAAGAACGCATGGGATTACAGATAAAAATGAATTAGATGAAATTGTTGAAAATTCTCTTAAGGGCGCTGCAATTTGGGATGAGGTCAAGGATCATTTAGACCGTAGTGCGCTTTCTATCTCTGGGGGACAACAACAACGGGTTTGTATTGCACGTGCATTAGCCGTCGAACCTGAAATATTATTAATGGATGAGCCAACAAGTGCTTTAGATCCTATTTCAACTGCAAAAATTGAAGAGCTAGTGACAACGTTAAAAGAAGATTACACGATTGCAATGGTGACTCACAATATGCAACAAGCATCTCGTATTTCTGATCGAACTGCTTTCTTCTTAAGTGGGGAACTAATTGAAACGGATGATACAACGAAAATCTTTACGAACCCAGAGCATGAAGATACTGAGAACTATATTTCTGGGCGTTTCGGGTAATTTTATAATCGTTTTTAAACAAGGAGGATGCAGTAATGCGAACAGTATTTGATGAAAGATTAGCAGAAATTCATCGTGATCTATCTCAATTAGGACGTATGGTGAACGAAGCGATTTATAAATCAGTAAAAGCTTTAGTGAACCATGATGCAGAATTAGCACAAGAGGTTATCACAGGGGATTTAAAAATTAATGACAAAGAAAATGAAATCGATCGTAAGTGTTACGAAATTATTGCGCTACAACAACCAAATACCACCGATTTACGTCGAGTTTTAGCGGTCATGCGTGCCTCTTCAGATTTAGAACGAATGGGCGACCACGCGCAAAGTGTTTCAAAAGTAACCATCAACGTTAAAGGAAATAAAAGAGATAGTCATTTAGAAGATATTATTTCTGAAATGGGCGAAAAAATCTCAGCGATGTGTACGGATATCATTGATGCTTTTGTAGAATTTGATGTGAAAAAAGCAAGAGCAACAGCGGATCGCGATTCCGAAATCGATGAGTTGTATCATAAGCTAAGATTTTCTGCTTTAGAACTGATGAAAGAAGATCCAGAATCGGTCTTAGCTGCTGCAGATTATTCTTTTGTCGGCATGCACTTAGAACGTATTGGCGATTATACAACCAATATCGGTGAATGGATTGTCTATTTAGATACAGGCGAAATCGTTGATTTAGACTAAATGAAGCTTCATATCAAAAAACACCCGTTAGCGATAATGCTAGCAGGTGTTTTTTGTCTATAAAGGTATGTTTTTTTATGATAACCGAACGTATTTTCTGTATTTATTGACTGTTTCTTGTTATAATTACTAGACGTACAATGATTTTATGTGTATTGTATAAAAAAGAAATATGATAAAAGGAAATGATGTTTAGTGGCAAAAGATAAAATAATAGTAAATGGCGCACGAACTCATAATTTAAAAAATATCGATGTAGAAATTCCACGCGATCAATTTGTAGTTATTACAGGCTTATCAGGATCTGGGAAAAGTTCTTTAGCATTTGATACTTTATATGCTGAAGGGCAAAGACGTTATGTTGAGTCACTGTCAGCTTTTGCTCGTCAGTTTCTAGGACAGATGGACAAACCAGATGTTGATAGTATTGATGGTTTAAGTCCTTCTATTTCAATTGATCAAAAAACAACTAGTAATAATCCACGCTCGACTGTAGGGACGACGACAGAAATTAATGATTATTTACGTCTTCTCTATGCACGAGTAGGAACCCCAATTTGTCCAAATGATGGGACAGAAATCACCAGTCAAACCGTTGACCAAATGGTGGAACAAGTACAAGAGCTGTCAGAACGGACACGAATCCAAGTGCTTGCTCCGGTCGTGAAAGCACGTAAAGGACAACATAAAAAAGTCTTTGAAAAAATTCAAAGTGATGGATATGTTCGTGTACGTGTCGATGGTGAAATGTATGATATCAGTGAGGATATTGAATTAAATAAAAATAAAAATCATGATATTGATGTCGTGATTGACCGTTTAGTTATCAAAGAGGGAATCCGTTCCCGCTTAGTTGACTCCTTAGAAACAGCATTAGAGCTTGCAGATGGTTATGCGACCATCGATGTGATTGATGGGGAAGAAATTCCCTTCAGTGAACACCACGCTTGTCCTGTATGTGGTTTTTCAATTCCTGCACTTGAACCTCGACTCTTTTCATTTAACGCTCCTTTTGGGGCATGTGATGAGTGTGATGGTTTAGGAACGAAATTAATCGTAGATATGGATTTAGTGATTCCTGACCGTACGAAAACTTTAGAAGAAGGAGCGATTGTTCCTTGGGAGCCGATTAGTTCAAAATATTATCCAGAAATGCTTCGTCAAGCAGCGGACCATTTTGGGATTGACATGAACACGCCTTTTGAAGAACTTTCAAAAGAAGATCAAGACCTTATTTTATATGGCTCTGGTGATCGCGAATTCCACTTCCATTATAAAAATGATTTTGGGAATGTTCGCGATAGTGATCTTCCGTTTGAAGGTGTGATTAATAACATATCTCGCCGTCATCAAACGACTTCGAGTGATTATACACGTCGAACGATGCGAGAATATATGACAGAACTTCCATGTTCAAAATGTGATGGTAAACGGTTAAGCCGTGAAGCATTGAGTGTTAAAGTAGGTCATTTAGATATTGCTGAAGTTAGTGATTATTCAGTCGAAGAAGCACTCGACTTTTTTGAAACATTAGATTTATCGACCAGTGATACGATGATCGCTACACCGATTAAAAAAGAAATTCTCGACCGCTTAACTTTCTTACGTAATGTGGGCCTTGATTATTTAACCTTGAGCCGACAAGCTGGGACCCTCTCGGGTGGAGAAGCGCAAAGAATTCGATTAGCCACGCAAATTGGTTCGAACTTAACAGGCGTTATGTATGTCTTAGATGAGCCGTCAATTGGGTTACATCAACGAGATAATAATCGTTTGATTGCTTCATTGCTGGAAATGCGTGATCTCGGAAATACGTTAATCGTGGTTGAACATGATGAAGACACCATGCGCGCCGCAGACTATCTGATTGATATTGGTCCGGGCGCAGGTGAAAATGGCGGTGAAATTATTGCGGCAGATACACCAGAAAATGTTGCTGCTGATAAAGACTCGATTACCGGTCAATATTTATCAGGAAAACGTAAGATAGAAATTCCTGAAGCTAGACGAACGGAAGATCAAGGAGCGGTTAAAGTTGAAGGGGCCCGTGAAAACAATTTAAAAGATATCGATGTTGAATTTCCACTCGGTCGTTTAAATGTAGTCACAGGTGTTTCTGGTTCAGGTAAATCTTCTTTAGTGAACGGTGTCTTGAAAAAAGCACTCGCTCGTGTCGTCGGTCGTTCAACTGAAAAACCAGGCGCTTATGATAAAATTAGTGGTTATGAATCTTTAGAAAAAGTGATTGATATTGATCAAAGCCCGATCGGCCGTACGCCAAGAAGTAACCCAGCCACTTATACCGGTGTCTTTGATGACATCCGTGAATTATTTGCACAAACGAATGAAGCTAGAATGCGCGGTTATAAAAAAGGACGTTTCAGTTTTAACGTCAAAGGCGGACGCTGTGAAGCTTGTAAAGGGGAAGGCATTAAGAAAATTGAAATGCACTTTTTACCGGATGTTTATATTCCATGTGAAGTATGTGGCGGTAAACGATACAATGCAGAAACCCTTGAAGTGAAATATAAAGGCGCTACGATTGCGGATGTTCTTGATATGACTGCGACAGAAGCCTTAGACTTTTTTGAGAACATACCAAAAATCGAACGTAAATTACAAACTATGTCAGATGTTGGTTTAGGTTATGTCACCCTTGGACAATCCTCTACAACCTTATCCGGAGGAGAAGCACAACGAATGAAATTAGCAAGTGAGCTTCAAAAACTCCAAAGAGGTCATAACTTCTATATATTAGATGAGCCGACAACAGGTTTACACACACACGATATTGCAACATTATTGAACGTGTTGAATCGTTTAGTTGAAAATGGTAATACTGTTTTAGTCATTGAACATAATTTAGATGTCATTAAAATGGCGGACTATGTCGTAGACTTAGGACCAGAAGGTGGCCATGGTGGCGGTAATATTATTGCAACAGGCACACCTGAAGAAATCGCTGAGGTAGAAGAAAGTTATACCGGCCAATTTTTAAAAGATGTGCTTGAACGACAAGAAACTAAATAAAAGAAAAAAACCTCTATTTTGAATAAAAATAGAGGTTTTTTAATGGAAAAAGTAATTCAGCGACTATCTATCAAAAGAACTTCCTTTTATTTGATACAAACGGATTAAAACTCTCTAGATATCTGAAACTTCCTTTTTAAAATCAGACTGTAGACCTATGACAAAGCTTTTATTTTATTGGATAATGGTATTGTAGAAAAGAAAATGTACCGATTAAGGAGAAGATGAACGATCGGAACCCTTAATGATCCATAAGGAGGAAAAATAATGGGTGAGCGCGAAAGAATTTTAGAACTAGTTCGAGAAGGAGTTTTATCCGTTGATGAAGCCCTCGACTTACTTGAAAATGTAGCTAATAAAGAATCTAAAGAAACAGCAGAAAAAGAGTTCACTTCTGAAAAACCAGAAAAAGAAAAAACAGAGTCAACCGCTGAAAATGTAGAGCCAGAAATGGAAGAACCCCTTTTTGGTGAAGAAGAAACAGAGTCAGCAGAAGAAAATAATGACGAAGACATGAAACAATTCGAAGATGAACTAGAAGGTTTAGCAAATGAATTGAATCAATATTCTGTTGAGATTGACACCCTCAATGCAGAACTTACAGAGTTAAAAACAGAATTAACCGAAGTTGAAGAAGATCTCAATGAACGAAAAGAAACCTACAATGAAGATTATGAAGAAACGAAAAAAGAATTAGAAAATGAAGTCATCAATTTACAAAAAGAAATTGAACTCATCTCAGCCATGGAAGAAGTTGACAGTACTGCAGAAGTAAAAAGTTTAAACCAAGAATTGACGCAAACACTAGAAGAATTGAAAGCTCTAGAAAATGAAGCGACAACGGATCAAGAGATCAAAGAACTTGAAGGGCGAGCAGAAAAACTACGTGAAGAAGTAAATGAGTTAACAGAAGCTAAAAACAATCTTTTAAAAGAAGTTCATTCGATCAAAATGAAACAATGGACGACAAAAGCTAAACAAATGTCAGAGAATTTAGATATTCCTGAAGAATGGCGGACTGGTGCAAACAAAACGATCAATAAAGCGAGTGATATTTTTGGCGAAACCTCTAAAACAATCGGGGATGTTTTCCGCCAAACGGTCCGTACCACAAAAGATACATTAGAAAATATCGATTGGAAAGACTTGGATATTAATCTAAACTTCCCAAGAGAAGCAAAAGAAAAATTTGAGCATGAATGGTTATTTGAAGACACGACAGCAACTATTTTGGACTTTAAAAATGCGAATGGCGATATTCAATTTAAACCAAGCATGAATGAAAATATTAAAATCAATGCAAAAATTAAAATTTATGGCAATGTCGAAGAAGCTTCACCTTTGGACGCCTTTGAAGCTCGTAGTCTCATTAAAATCGATGAAGATAAATTCACTTTCCATGTGCCAAATAAAAGCGTAGAAGCGAATATGATTATTTATTTACCCGAAAGAGAATATGACTATATCCGTTCAAATTCTTTCAATGGGGATGTCTCTTTCTACGAAATCAATGCACGTGATCTGTATGTCAAAGCGACAAATGGTGATATTTTACTCGATGATTTAGTCGCGACTATGCTAGAAGTTAAAGGGACAAATGGCAATATTACGTTGAAAAAGATCGACTTACGTGATTTATTAGTGAACACGGTTAATGGCGATATCCGAATTGTCGGTCATGTACAGAGTTCAGATGTCAGTACGACAAATGGCGATATTCGCTTTACCTTAAGTGGTGAAGAATTAATCCGTATCGCTGGCGGTTCGGTGAATGGAGACGTTAAAATTTCTTTACCAGAAAAAACAGGTCTAGAAATTGAAGCAAAATCAACATTTGGCAAAGTGAAAAGCCGTTTAACGAATATTGATTCATCGATTGGAAAAGAGAGAAAAGGCAACACGCATACTTTCCGCCGGATTGGAACGGGTGATATCTGTCGGGTGAATGTCCAAACGACGACCGGCAATATTTTATTAAAAGATACGGATCAATAAAAAAATAAAAGTAGAGGAGAATGTACAATGAAACGCTTAACAAAGTCTTCCAAAGACAAAATGATTTCAGGTGTTTGTGGCGGAATAGCTGAATATTTTGGAGTAGACCCCACACTTGTACGAATTGGTTATTTGATCTTTACATTTGCTGGAGTAGGTTCACCAATCCTGTTATACTTTATATTAGCGGTTATTATGCCAGAAAATTAATGAAAAAAGAATTTAAGAGGGTACCTCCAAAAGTTCTATGAAAAACAATGATAAAAAATAAGCTGTAAAG
>CAJUOQ010000043.1 GCA_910588235.1 uncultured Atopostipes sp.
GTATGGTGGTGTGAGGGGACGATAAATAAATTAATTATTTATCTCCTACTCGATACTTGTTTTTAGATGTTTGTCATCAGTAAACCAGAAATGATTCTTATATCTTGAATGTTATTTTAATTGTTAGGAAAGTAATGGAGGAGCTAACGCTATTTACAGGTTCCATTCTATTATTTATCCAAAACACGCAAAGCATTTTTATAAGCGAGTTTTTCAATCCGTTCTTGCGGCCATCCGTGTTGATCCAACCGTTCAAATAATTTTGGCATTTCAGCAGGGGATCCAATTTCAAAATTACCGGAGGTACCATCAAAATCTGTTCCAATCGCGAGAACATCTTCTCCACCAACATTTAAAAAATGATCAAGATGACGAATCATATCCTCAATGGTTGATGCATTCCCTTCGTTTCTTAAAAAGCGTGGTGAAATACATAGCCCGACGACTCCTCCTGATTCTGCGATTTGTTTGATATGGTTGTCCGTCAAGTTCCTAGAATGTTTAGCGATCCTTCTAGCATTGGAGTGAGTAGCGACGACTGGTTGTTTCGAGTAGTTTAAAACGTCTGTTATTCCCCCATCATTTAAATGGGAAACGTCTACTGTAATATCTAGTTCATTCATATATTGAACAGCTTCTATTCCAAATTTCTTTAAGCCTTTTTGATTTTCTTGAATCTTGTGACTATTAGGAAAACCGAAACAGTTTTCGCGGTTCCAGAGAATCCCAATCATTTGAAAACCTTGTTTATAGAAACGATCAATATTTCCTAGTGAGTTATTCACTGCTCGGGCATCTTCCATTGTTAAAAGGGCCGATAACTTTCCATTTTGTTTGTTTTCAAGAATATCTGTCGTGTTTTTAGCCCAGGCGATGAGATCAGAATTCTCTTCTATTTCTTTATGCAATCGCTCAACGGCGAGATCAATATACTCGAGGTCCTGTTCGGGTGTAGCTGGTGAAAGTTTAGCCTCGACATCAATATACTCGAAATCGGCATCTGGTAACCAAACAGCAAAAGCCTGAGCAAGTGCGTCGCCAGCTTGTAGACGTTTGAGATCAATATGGGTTTCTGTATTGTGATAAAGGGAGCCTGTATCTCCTTGTTGTAAGATAGGTAAAATAGTATCCGCATGTAGATCGATGTATTTCATTTCAATTCCTCTTTCTAAAAAAAGTTCAGACCAATAATTGACCAAATAATCATGAAAAGAATAACCGGTATGATACTGATCCAGTTTCCTTGGAGCATTAATTTTGTATTGGATGATTGTGCAATTCCCATCTGCCCGATCATATTTGACGTGGGGTAAATGCTGCCTGTCAAACGAGTGGCGGAAAGGAGGGAAAGAGCAAACATTTGTAAGGGAAGCCCAGACGATTCAATCATCGGTTTAAACATATCCGTAATGATTTGTAATTCAGCAACAGCCGCTGCTTCGATCCCTAGTCCGCCCACTACCGATGAAATCAACATAACGGCAGAAGCATTGATATTTGTAAAGGTATGTTGTAGGAATTGCGAGAGAGCTTCAAACCCACCAGCAGCTGTCACCATTTCTAAAAGAACATCGATGGTAAGAAAAATTAAAAAGAGATCGGCCATACTTGCTACCCCTTCAACGATTCTTTCTTCAGCAATCTTAGGGTCAATGCGTCCGAAGATCGCAACAATCACCATCAATAGAATCATAACAATAATCGCATAGTTGGTACCTTGTTCTGTCACCACGCCATAAATGACCAACACTAAAAATGAAAAGATGAAAGCGATGGTGGCATTGCGTTCTTTCGGTTCTATTTCAAAATGTTCAAATTCCACCGCATCACTTAAATCATATTCTTCCGTCCCTTCCGTTCTCTTTTGAACATAGATAGAAGCGATCCAAGTTCCTGCTAACCAAAGAAGCCCGAAAGGTAGCCCTGCGACAAGCATATATTCACTATAGCTCATATCTGTTAATTCCAAAGTAGCCAACGTGACTCCAGTAAGTGGCCCCCAAAAGAGTCCCACTTCACCTGCATTTTTTAAAATTAAAGCCGTTGTTGTAGGTGTTAAACCAATACTTGCCAGCACGGGGATAACAATCGGTGCAATAATCGCATTTCCACCGCCTAAGGTGCCCAGTAAACCACAAATGATGATTGAAATAATCATCAAAGCGGATCGGCCTTTATTTTGGGTATCAACTTTTAGGCCACTGACAATCCAATAAACAAGAGTTTCTGTGATCCCACTTTCATTCATTAACTTTCCAAGAGCGGCTCCAAGCATAATAATGAGACCAATTGAAACAACAAAAGATCCTAAACTCGTTGCAAAATCATCGGCAATCATACCTAGATCATGTCCTAGTAAAATAGCACCAACAACAATTCCGACCATCGTTGCTAAGAGATTGCTCTTATTCATAAAAATTAAAACAATATAAATGAATAAAGGGAGCAGCCCCCATAAAGAAGGAGCATCAATTAAAGCGTTGGGTCCAAGTTCCATTATCATATCCTCCTCATAAAATATGGTAAAGCGCTTACTTTGTTCCTTTTATATTACTACGTCTTTAATTATTTCACAATAAAAAATAATGGGCGGAGGCTAGAACGATTCGCTTAGGAGTTCCATAAACGACCTACAACATGAAAGTGCTTTGATTTTTATGCTATACTACAAAAAATATATGAATTTTTGAAAGGCGGCAGCCAATGGTTACTCTAAAAAATAATTGGTTAACAGTTGAAATAAATGCTTTTGGTGCTGAAATGCATTCAGTAGTGGATCGAAAAACAGGTTATGAATTTATGTGGCAAGCAGATGAAGCCTATTGGGGACGACATGCGCCCGTGTTATTTCCAATTGTTGGACGTTTAAAAAAGGACGAATACAAATATAATGGCGAAACTTATTCGATGACGCAGCATGGTTTCGCTCGAGACTCATTGTTTGCAGTCGAAGAAGTAACAGCCAATTCAGCAGTGTTTTCATTAAAGGACAGCGAAGAGACCTTGCAAATATATCCGTTTAAATTTGAATTGTATATTCAGTATTTATTACATAAAAATAAGATAACGATCACTTACGAAGTCGTTAATCCTTCAATGGACGCAGTGATGTATTATAGCATAGGCGGACATCCTGCATTTAACGTTTCTGAAGAAGGGGACACAGATGAATTTGATCAAATCAGTTTCCGGTTAGAACCGTCTAGAGAATACATGACGATCCCTCTTTCTGAGGATGGTTTACTTGAAAGGGCTCAAAGAAAATTTGAATTTGCAGAAGAATTAAATGTTTCTCATGAAACATTTAAAAAAGATGCACTGGTTTATGCGATTGATGTTCAAACAGAAATGGTGTTGAAAGATAGGAGAAACCAGGTCGAAGTACGTTTGAAGCCGAACCAAATGGACTATGTGGGGGTCTGGTCTCCTCATCCGAAAAAAGCCGGCTTTATTTGTTTAGAACCTTGGGCAGGCGTTGCTGATACGACGGATACTAGCGGAAATTATGCAGAGAAACTAGGCATTCACGAACTAGCCCCTAATGAAAAAATGATGCATGACTACACGATTCAGTTTACGAAAAAAGCACAGTTATAATTTAAATGTATTTATGAGACACTAAGAAAGGTTAGAGGTAAAAAATAAAATTAGAAAGCTGGTTGAGGACATGATTGAAAAGCATTATTTTGGTATTGATATTGGCGGGACTTATATTAAGTATGGCGCCGTGGATAAAGCTGGAAATATTTTAAAAGCCGATGCAACGGAAACTCCACAAACCGTTGAAGCATTATTAGATAAAATTGATCTTATCATTACGGATAGCCATCCAGAAAACCTTTATGGTGTGGGGATTAGTAGTCCAGGCCGCATAGATATGGATGCCGGCGTTATTCAGCATGGAGGAAGTTTAACTTTTCTAAATGGATTAGCTTTAGAGCGACATGTTGAAGAAACCTTTCAGCTCCCCTGTGCATTGATCAATGATGCCCAAGCAGCTACAATGGCTGAACAGTGGCTAGGGAACTTAGTCGATGTAGTGAATGGGATGGTCATTACATTAGGAACGGGCCTGGGTGGTGGATTTATCTTAAATAATGAGTTATTTGCCGGAACAAACTTTCAAGCCGGTGAAATTAGTTGGATGTTCCGTCAACCTGAACATATCAGTGGGCCAGGAATGTTGGGCAGCGAACTATCGGCTGTTCAGTTTGTCAGAAAATGTGCTCGGGAACTTGGTTTATCGGATGAAAATGATGGCTATACAGTATTTGAATATATAAAAACAGGTAAAAATGAAAAAGTAAATAATTATTTTACTGAATTTGCGCGTGGTATTGCTTGGGTTATTTTAAATTTACAGTCCGTGCTAGATTTAGAGAAATTTTTAATCGGGGGCGGCCTTAGTCGTCAAGAGATTTTAGTGGATCAAATTAATAACCAATATTTGAATCTACGTAATCAGTTTCGCTATTTTGCTTCTATTTTTCATCCGGTAGAGATTGAAGCCTGTAAATTCTACAATGATGCGAATCTCTTAGGGGCGGTATATCAGTTACTAGTAAAATTGGAAGACACTGTTTACTAAATAAAATCTAAAGCTTTTTTGAGTAGAGGAAACATTATAAAACGTTATTTTTCATTTAGAACATGATTTTTATAGGCTAGAAGACGACAATAAGAGTGGAAAAATGCTAATGAAGGGGATCTTAACTTGGAAACAAAATACATATTTTTAGATGTGGATGGCACATTGGTTAATTATAGAAATGAACTGCCGGATTCAGCAGTGGCAGCGATTAAGAAAGCACAAGCAAATGGCCATAAAGTATTACCCTTAACAGGCCGTAGTAAAGCTGAGATGTATGATTATATTTTAAATATCGGGTTCGATGGTTATATTGGAGGGAACGGTTCTTATATTGAGTATGAGGACGAGGTTGTTTTACATAAAAACTTAGCGCTCGAAGAAGTGATTGAAATTGTTGATTGGTTACGAGAACGTGGTTTAGAGTTTTATTTAGAGAGCCACTCCGGTCTTTATGGGAGTGAAAATTTTAAAGAGCGTGGCCAGCAACCAGTGCGCGATTATGTTCGAACAAAGGGTCAAAAAAATACAGAAACCATTACCGTCGATGATGTTTTCCCTGAGATGATCTATGGTGAGGATTTGTATCGGGAGGACATCGCAAAAATTAGTTTTATTTTAGACAGTTATGAAGACTATGAGGCGGCCTTGGAAAAGTTTCCTCATTTGAAAGTGGGAACTTGGGGCGGCGCTGAAGAAAAAGCGATTTTTGGAGATATTGGCATTCAAGACATTACGAAAGCCAAAGCGATTGAAATGTTTTTAGAAAAAACAGAAGCTGAACGTGAAAATACGTTAGCTTTCGGTGATGCGGAGATCGATCACTCCATGTTAGAATATTGTGCCGTAGGTGTAGCCATGGGTAGCGGCGCTGAAGTCACCAAAGAAATTGCAGATTATGTGACAGATACGGTCGATAATGATGGCTTACAGAAGGCCTTTGCACATTTTGATCTCATTTAAATATAGAAAAATAAAACTGCTTCTATTCAGTACGTAAAAGAATAGAAGCAGTTTTTTATTTTCTTCATAGGGAACAAAAGAGAGTATTTTGCTCGGTTTTTGACCCTAGATAAAAGACCGGGATAAATTTAGCAATCGAATGATGTGAATGCGCCTTCATTTAATGGTATATTATGAAAAAGTTTTTAAACGCTTGAATCAAGATATGGGAAATACTGAAGAGCACGGATATGAATCGTACAATTGAGCATTTTTATAGAAAGTTTCGTCTGTTGTTAAGCTTCTCAAAGTATTTCTTTTTTAATGTTTTGACCAGAAAGAAGCAGTTTAGCGAATGGAAACAGAAGGCTGGTTTATTTAAACAGGTTTAGAAGTGGTTCATTTTACAAAAGGAGGAGAAGAGGCTTTAGAAACTGATTCGTTTTACGAGAGCTTTATATCATCGTTTTATAAAGAAAGGAAGAGAACATATGAAAAAACTCAAACGGTTTATCATCTCTGTGCTGTTATTTATCAGCTTCTTTGGATCTAAAACGGTCGCCTACGCTCAAGAGATTGAAGAAATAACTGCACCGACAGGTTTTAATGCCTTCTTATCGCTGATTCCATTGATTCTTATTTTAGTTTTATTATTTTTAAAAGTGGATATGATTTTTGCTGGCTTGGCTGGTGGTGTGGTCGCGATGCTGCTTGTCGGAATTGGCATTGAGCAAGTCAATGAGGAGTTAATGGAAGCCATTCCGACGATGTTGACGATTACCGTTCCGATTATCAACTCTGCTGTAGCTATGGCTGTATTTAAATCCGGTGGTTATTCGGCAGCTTTAGAGCTAGCGAAGCGAGGAACAAAAGGAAAAGTAGAATATGTTTCTGGTTTTATTGTTATTTTACTGGCCGCCGCCACTTATATGTCCGGTATTGGGGGAGGAAGTGCGATGATGATTGCGCCGCTTGCTTTTGCCGCCGTCGGGGTTGTTCCAGAACTGATTGCAGGGATGTCATTAGCGGCCGCCGTTTCTTTTACAACTTCTCCAGCCTCCCTTGAAACAAGTGTCGTCTCTGAGCTTGCTAATTTACCTGTGGGAGAATATGTGGCTACCATGCGTCCTTATTGGTTGTTTTATGTAGTCGTCGCGGTAATTCTAGCCTTTATTGGGACCAAGCGGAGAGATATCGGCTTTAAAGAAGACGAAACGAATGAATTTCAAGAAATGGCCACTGGTCAGTTAGCGAAGATGACCGTTCCGGCGATATTTTTATTATTTGCAGTCATTTTTGGACCTTTAGTGAATGGCTGGATTGGTTTTGATTTTTTCAATCCACTGGTCTATATGGTGATCACGTTGCTGCTAATCTTTATCTGTACTAGATTTACGTTAAATGAAACAGGAGAAGCGATGATTGATGGTTCTTCTTATATTCTGACCCGCTTATTTCAAGTGGGAATCTTTTTAACATTTATTAATGTGATCGCTCAAACCGGGGTCTTTACTTTAATCGCCAATATCACAAATTATGCTCCGACCGCGATTGTTGTTCCGGTAGCTGTTTTAACCGGTATTTTAATTGGGGTACCAGCAGGTGCTTATGTCGGTTCTATTTTAATCCTTATTTTACCGGTCGTTATTTCATTGAACTTCTCACCACTAGCGATTGGAATGGTAACCATGGGAGTTGGTTTAGGCAGTCAGATGAGTTTTGTTAATATTACGATGCAAGCTCTCTCTTCCGGTTTCCAAGTCCCTATTTTAGATATTGTTAAAGGAAATATTCGATGGATTGGCTTAGCTTCAGTGTTGTTATTGATTGTGTCGTTTATCTTTGGATAATTAGAAGAGAAAAGGGGAATGAAAATGGTTTTAGATATCTTAATGAAAAATGTTCGATTAGAGGATGGAGAAGAACTCGTTGATCTCGGTATTCAAGACGGGAAAATTAAAGAAATTAGCCAAGAAATAACAGAAGATGCAGAGAAGGTAATAGACGCTGAAGGGCGCGTTGTTATTCCAGGACTCGTGGAAAGTCATATCCACTTGGACAAAGCTCTTATTGCGGATCGTAAACCGAATAAGTCAGGGACTTTGAAAGAAGCGATTGAAGTCACGGCGGAATTAAAGCCGACTTTCACAGAAGAGGATATTTATGAACGAGCTAAACAAACACTGGAGATGATTATTCCAAAAGGGGTTACAGCGATTCGTACGCACTCTGAATTTGATCCAGCACAAGGTTTTACAGGGTTTAAAACCATTTTAAGACTTAAAGAAGAATATAAAGATTTAGTCGATATTCAAGTCGTTGCCTTTCCGCAAGAAGGGATTTTTAAAGCCCCTGGTACCGAAGAGATGATGTACGAGGCGATGGAGATGGGGGCGGATGTCGTCGGAGGTATTCCTTACAATGATGCCCCAGCAGATGAACATATTGATTTAGTATTTGAAATTGCGAAAAAATATGACAAGCCGGTCGACCTTCACCAAGATTTCAGTGATGAAGCGGATGATCTATCGATTGAGTATTTAGCTAAAAAGACGATTGAAGAAGGTTATCAAGGGCGCATTTCTGTAGGCCATTTGACGGCTTTACATGCCTTACCGGATGAGCAATTAAAACCGATCATTGATTTAATGACTGAAGCAGATATTAGTGTCATGTCTCTGCCCGCAACGGATCTTCACTTAGGCGCTAGAAATGATGAATATAATGTTCAACGAGCCGTCACACCGATTCGAAAATTAAGAGATGGGGGTGTAAACGTCTGTATTGCGACAAACAATATAAGAAATGCTTTCACTCCTTATGGAAATGGGGATATTCTACAAACTGCGATGTTAGCGATCCCCGTCGCCCACTTAGGAGGCGCAGACGATTTGCCTACTGTATTACCAATGATCACCGATCACCCCGCTCGAGCGATCGGCTTGGAAGATTATGGCATTAAAGAAGGAAATAAAGCCGATTTAGTGTTGATGGATACGAAAGTAAAAGAGCATGCGATTATTGATATACCGGAACGGCTTTATGTGATTAAAGACGGCAAAATAACCGTTGAAAATAAAAAAGAAACGATTATTCATCGTTAAAAATGGATTGATTAAAAATAGTAAAACAGTTAGGAGGGCTCTTTTACTTCTGACTGTTTTTTATTGTCTTTATCTAAAGATATGATGGTCAAAAAATATAATTTTAGAACGTTTGACCTCGTGGAATAAACTACTTATTTTTAATAAGCAATCAATGAATCAATATTTCTGATGAGAAACAATATCTTTATAATGCGTTTAATATTTAATCTTAGTCTTTTGTTGATAAAATAAATCAAATAAGGCTAACATATAGTATACTGGAGGAAGAGGCGACGAGAATGATTTTCACTCACATAAGAAAAAATAGATACCATGATTCTATCAATTTGACGATACTAACGAAAGCAGTCAACACGACAGAAGGCGTTGATCAAGCGCAAGTGATGTTGGGGACAGAGGCGAATAAAGAAGTATTGAAAGAAGCAGGCCTTTATAATGAGGACGTAGAAAAAGCAGGCCCAAACGATATAGTAGTAGCGATTGAGGCGGAAGATGAATCCGTGATGAACCAGGTGATGAAAAGAGTCGAGGATTATATACAGCTACCCGCTATTGCTGAAGATGCGGATGCTTTAAAAACAGTTACCAGTTGGGAACAGGCAAAAGAAGCTTTACCTGAAGCAAATTTAGCTTTAATTTCGACGGTAGGTGAAGAAGCGATTACTGCCATTGAAGAAGCTCTGGAGCAGCATTTGCACGTATTTGCTATGAGTGAAGAGATCTCGATCGAAGAGGAAGAGCGTCTAAAAAATAAAGCACATCAAAAAGGCTTATTGCTCATGGGTCCAAAGAGTTCATCAGGTTTGATCAGCGGGGTTCCTTTGGGTTTCATGCCTGAAATGCGGCCCGGAAATATAGGAGTAGTTGGGACTTCCGACGCTGGTATTCAGGAGGTCGTGTCTAACATCGATCACTTAGAGGGTGGTGTGATGCATGCGATTCCTACCGGCGAACGAGATCTTACCGAAAAAGTAAAAGGAACAACGATGCGGGACGCTCTGGTGGCACTGGATCATCATAGCGCGATCGATGTCTTAGTGATTATTTCTCAATCACCGACTTCAAAAAGACTTGAAAAGATGACTCGCTTATTACAGAGCCTTTCAAAACCTGTTGTTGTTATCGATTCCGAAGAAAAATCTACAGCGCGTGAGGGGAATGTTTATCGAGCGGATACTGTTGAAGTAGGCGCTCAAATAGCTGTAGCGCTAGCTTTTGGAGACGAAGGAGTGGAAACGACTAAAGGCTTTAAAGAATACACAGGAAAAATACAAGAAATTCCTTCAGAAAGTGGACTTTTACATGATTTGTTGGCTTCAAAGCCACAGATTATTAATGTGGGACTTAAAAATATCGGCGAAAGAGTCCAAGCATTTGGAGGAGAGATTGTCCACCTTGAGGAGTAGTAAAAGACAAAGAAATTGCAACGACTGTTTATCTTCGTAAAATTAACAGTGATCGATTGCTTTAGGGAATGGTTTCAATGAGAATAATGAGTAGGAGTTGTAGTAGATGAAGAAGAACCTTTATGTTCCGAGCGAAGAAACAAAGAGTCAGTATTTAACTCGCTTTCTATCGGATAAAAGAAAAATGGGCAAAGTGCATAGTGTATTTAAAACAAGTTTTAATATCATGGTGGATGGTGATTTAATTAATTTTTCTTCGCAAGGGATGACTTTATCTGCTTATGGTTGTATTTTGAATCAAGAAACAATGAAACAATTAGTAAGTGCTGTTAAACCAGGAGACATTGTTCGTGTACAGGGGGAGCACTTTACATTTTATACGATACAAGAAGTTCTTGAAGTGGATCTTTCTAGAATAGGAGTAACTGATTTATCGATTCCAGACCTTCAATTAACTCAAAAAGAGATTACGCAGACGGGAATGTATGCTGGACTAGACTCTTTTACATTTGATGGAAAAATTGGCTTAAAAAATGAAGAGCAAACCCAGGCAGCCTTTCAGACATTACAAACTCTTTCTCAACAAGATGAGAAGAGCGTAGAGGAAGCCGTCGCTTATTTGGTCGGAAGAGGACAAGGCTTGACCCCGAGTGGAGACGATATGCTATTGGGTTATACGATGGTCAGAAAGGCTTTTAATCGTCAAGATTCGTTTGATCAAATAGTAGAAAAAGTGCTTAAAAATAAAAGTACCACAGATATTAGTACCGCTCATTATCAAGCGTTGTTAGCAGGCTATGTCAGTAGTCTATTTATTTCGTTAATTTTGAATGTGGAAAGAGCAACGAAAGAAGAAGTGGATGCGTTAATTAAAAATATCGGTCGCTATGGCCATACCTCAGGCTATGACACGTTATTTGGCTTTTATCTTGGTTTACAGTCACTAGCTAGCGAAGTAGTAACATAAAAGACATTTAGATAAATAAAAAAGACTGTTTCTATGATTAATAAAAGAATAGAAGCAGTCTTTTTATGCCTAAAATTATCCACCAATATCTTTAAAAAATCTCATAGAGAGTGAGAAGTCCTAAGATGAAAATGAGATAAAAGACATAATTTCTAAATTTACTCGTATCAATTCGGCGATAAATGGCGTTTCCTAAAAGCACTGCTAATAGCACTGCTGGAAGAGAAGCGAGGTAATAAATACCTACTTCTTTTGTCCAAAAACCACTTAAGAAATGACTGAGTAAAATAAAGGAACTCGAAATAATAAAGTGAGATTGCACATTTCCTCTAAAAGCTCTAGGGCCCCAATTTCTTAACGTCGCATAGAGAACAACGGGTGTGCCGTTCGTATTATAAGCACTCCCTAACATCCCCGAGAAAAAGCCAAAAGGGATAGAGTAATTTGAATTTTGAAAAGTTTTTTCAAGTTTTTCGTGTTGGTCTTTAGGACCGAATAAAGAATAGAGGGCATATGAGATGAGCAGCAGTCCTAAGATTAATTTCACCCATTTTTGATCGACGAGTTGAATAAGCATAAGGCCAAAAGGAATTCCAACGACTGTAGCGATCGACATTTTAGTTAGTACGATATTATCTTTATCTTGCCAGCCAGAATAAGCAAACACTACAGCAACAGTAAATCCTACTAAACCCACTAATGCTACCGCAACAAAAAAGGGAATCGGTAAAAGGGCTAATAAAGGCATGCTGACGACCGCATCTCCAAAGCCAAATGTAGAACGCATGAGCGAGCCTAAAAAGATAGCTCCAGCGACAAGTAAAATCAGTAAATAATCCATGTTTCCTCCAATCATTTTTCAAATGTTTATTGAAATGTTTTACAGCGAGTTTACCATAAATGAAGAAGCGAATTAAGACACATTATTTTTTGCAGTTCTGTTTGAAATCTGCCTTCGGAATTTTGATTAAAAAACGTAGGGATATTTTTCTATGAATCGTCTAAAGAACCTTTGTATAGTTTCCTTACTTTTGCTAGAATAAGAAGCACATTTATTTTTAATTTAATTCTAATTTTAGCGTTTTTATAGCGTTACCTATGAATAAACACTCGGGTTAGTTTATAACGAATGCTATTATAGAGGAGGGGTATTTTGAAACAAGCATTAAAAGAAGCATTTCCTTTAACATTGCCTATTATGGCAGGATATGTTTTTTTAGGAATATCTTTTGGCTTATTAGCGACAAGTCAATCAATTTCAGCTTTACTGACAGTGATTATGAGTTTATTTATTTATTCAGGGGCGACCCAATTTACGGCGGTTAATCTGCTTATCGCATCTTTTGATCCGATAGGTAGTTTTTTATTAGCAGTCATGGTGAGTGCGCGCCATATTTTCTATGGCATTACTATGTTGCCCATTTATAGTCAGCTATCAGGTTGGAAGAAGAATTACGCTATTTTTGCATTAACGGATGAGACATTTTCTTTAAACGTTGCGACGGCGGTTCCTAAAAATGTAAATAAAAATTGGTTTTACTTTTTAACCAGCTTTCTTAACCAAAGCTATTGGGTCATTGGTACAATGATCGGAGTTTTTCTAGAAAAGATCATTGTTTTCAATATAGAAGGCATTGAGTTCATACTAGTTGCCATGTTTGTAGCTATTTTTACGGAACAGTGGCTCAGCGCTGAGGATCATAAACCCGCTTTGCTCGGTCTAGGTGGTAGTTTACTGATGTTAGTAGTCTTTGGCAGTACTCATTTTATGATTCCGGCCATGTTATTTATTATTATTAGTTTATTAATCATAGAACCAAAGATTAGAGGTGAAGAAAGTGTCTGATACCCAACAATGGCTGACGGTTTTACTTATTGGAATCGCAACTATTTTGACCCGATTTATCATTTTTTGGATCTTTCCTCCAACCAAGCGGCCTCCTGCTTTTATTGAATACTTAGGGAAGGTACTTCCGGCGGCTGCAATTGCTCTTATATTAGTTTATTCTTTGAAAGATATCGATTTAACAAGTTTTCCCTTTGCTTTGCCAGAAGCGATCAGTATTCTAGCGATTGTACTCATTCAAAAATGGCGCCGGAATACTTTGCTGAGTGTTGTGAGTGGAACCATTACTTATATGTTTTTAATTCAAGCAGTGTTTTAAATCATTATTTTCTTCTATAAATGACAGAACAGTTCAGTGAATTAATGTTAAAATAGAAGAGAAAACAGGACAGGAATTTATTAGAAATAGGAGAATCGATAACATGAGCGAACAAGTTTTAGTGATCAATGACTTACCAGGAGTAGCTAAAGTTGCTGGAATGTCTAATTTGCCAATATTAGAAGCTGCTCAATATGAAGTGGCTTTACTGCCAACATTAATTTTATCCACCCATACTTTAGGTTATCCAGGTTTAGTGAAGCATTATTTAAATGAAGCTTTCGATGAAATTCTCGATCATTGGTATGATATGGATATTCAATTTAAAGGAGCTTTAACAGGTTATTTTGCAGATAGTGAACAAATAACAACAACCATTGATTATTTAGAGCGTATTGATTATTCAATGCCGGTTGTTATCGACCCGATCATGGCTGATTTTGGACAGCTTTATGATGGTTTTAGTGAGGATTTCCCTGAAAAATTCCGCAAGCTCGTTAAATATGCGGATGTGATTGTTCCTAATTTAACGGAAGCCTGCCTCATTACGGATTATCCTTATTCGGAAGATTTAGGACCGACTGATTACCCAGAAATTGCTCAAAGATTATGTGATTTAGGCGCGAAAAACGTTGTATTAACGAGTGTTTTTCAAGATGAAAACAAACGTGATAAAGAGACTGGCTATTATATTTATTCTGCAGATAGTGAGCCTTATTATCATATGCATAAAAAAGAAGAGACTTGGTTTAAAGGGGTCGGAGATATTTCGGTGAGCTTTATTACAGCTTACTACCTATTGGGAGATTCAGTAAAAGAAGCAGTCATTAAAAGTTCTGATTATATAGAAAAAGCCATTCAGCATAGTTTAGGCGTGGAACGTGATCCGAAACTCGGTATTTATTTTGAACCTATTCTTCCAGAATTCTCTAAAGAAATTGATGAAATGCGCAAAGAATAAGAGAAAAGCATGAGACTGAATAAGATCAGCCTCATGCTTTTTTGATGTGCAATTAAACTTTATATTGATCAGAAGCAAATACCTTGGTCAAAATGGATTACAGCGAAATAAATCCAGGATGTTTCGCTCAAACTGGGTTACAACGAAGTAAATCCAGAATGTTTCGCTCAAAATAAATTACAACGAAACAAATTGTAAATATCTCGCTTAAAATAGATTACAGCGAAATAAGCCGGGAATGTTTCGCTCAAAATGGATTGTGGCGAAACAAACCAAAATGACGGTTTAAAGCTAATTAAGATTGCTTACGGGTGTTCGAGGACAATTTTTCCAATCGTGTGTTCTCTTTGTAATAATGCATAAGCTTCTGTGAGTGTTTCTTCATTCATTTCTGAAAAATATTCTGATTTTGTAGAGACAATGTTTCCAGCTTCGACTTGTTCTTTTAATTCCATTAAATATTCGTGTTGTTTTATCCAGTCTTCTGTTTGATAAAGCGAACGAGTGTACATTAGTTCATAGCTGAGAGTAATACTTTTACTGAAAAGTTTATTGGGCAAACGATCTTCAAAAGGTAATAAGGTAGCAATCCGTCCTTGAGGCTTCACGACGTTTGCTGCTTCTTTAATATTTTCATCGGCTTTTACAGCTAAGAAAACGGCATCTACGGAGTCATACCCCTGTTCTTGCAACTGTTCTTCGAAAGGTTGACTGTGGTCAATCATTGTTTTGACGCCTAGATCGCTTAAATACTCTCGGCTTTCAGCACGAGAAGCCGTGCCGATCACATCAAAACCAGCATTGAGTGCAATTTGAGAAGCAATCGAACCTACACCACCAGAGGCGCCAACGATTAAGAGTGAAATATCTTCAGGCTCCTTTTCCCCATTAAAAAGCTGCAAACGATCATGAAAGACTTCATAAGAAGTTAAAGCGGTTAAGGGAAGTGCAGCAGCCTCAGAAAAAGATAAATTATGAGGTTTCAACCCCACCATCCGCTCATCAATGATGTGATAATCTGCTTCCGTTCCTTCAACAGTGGGTGAGCCAGGATAATAAACTTCATCACCCACTTCAAATAATTCAACGTCCGTACCTGTATCCACTACTACACCCGCCGCATCTCTTCCAAGCACGGTAAAAGAATCGTCATCCGCTTTTTTGCCCGCACGAGTCGCTAGATCTGTTGGATTGAGTGCGACGGCTTTAATCTCCACAAGCAATTCGCGCTCTTTAGGTTTTGGAACTTCAACTTCTTTTTTCTCAAAAGTTGGTAAGCTCTCACCATGTTTCGGATCCACAAAACCATAAGCATACATTGTTTTTGACATAATTGAATCCCAGCCTTTCTTATATTTACCCTCAGTTTAAAAGGATTTCAAAAAGAGCGCAAACCATAACCTTAAAGTTTTTCATTTGGTTACTCAAAAAATTATGAAAATTCGGGTGATTCGTTCATAATTGTTTATAAGCTTTTCATAAAAAAGAGTATAAAAGGAAAGGAGGGAAAGATTGAGAGAAATTAAACTGAAAAAATATAAAAAATATAAGCCTGAAGAAATTCTTGACCTATACAAAGCCGTTGAGTGGAGTAATTACTACAATAAGCCGGAAATGTTAAAAGAAGCTTATCAACATTCCTTATATATTTTAGGAGCCTATCTAGAGGAAGAACTTGTAGGGATTATCCGGGTTGTAGGAGATGGGGCTTCGATTATTTTTGTCCAAGATTTATTGGTTCATCCCGAGTATCAACGCAAAGGAGTCGGACGTTTGTTACTCCTGGAGATTTTAGAAAAGTACCAACAGGTGCATCAAAAAGTATTATTAACGGATAATACAGAGAAAACAAAAGCCTTTTACACAAAAGTAGGCATGACACCGCTCGCTGAAACAAATGGGATTTGTTTTGTAAATTATACATTTTAATCACGCAATAGAGTAATCACCGTTGAAGATGATTACTCTATTTTGTGCGTCTGGCATGTTATGTAACTTAGTGGTGAAAGTCCACGACAGACTTGGCAGTAGGAA
>CAJUOQ010000044.1 GCA_910588235.1 uncultured Atopostipes sp.
ATTAGTCAAACTCAAAAACAAGGAAATTCAGGACATTTTCATTTGTGATTGACAGAATCTGAGCCACCTTTCTTTATTTTAAATAAAAAAACTGGAAGACCGTTTTAAGTGTCTTCCAGTTTTTGCTTTTATGACTTAATATAATTTATAGACTTTATCAAACAACTCGGCTTCGGCATCGATTTGGTTTTTGTTACCAATCACGACGATGGTTGAATCATCTAAAACATTTTGAATATCATCCGCTAAAGGCGGGAAATCTTCAGCTTCGGTCGCTAAGATTTCTTCTTTTAATTGGACAATATCGTCTACCGTTAAACCACTTTTCAGGCGGTTCAAGGCTGCTAAACCTTTGCTGGCTGCTGATTTAGGTTGTTCAAGCGGACTCATGGTTCCGATGATATATTTATTTAATTCTTCTTCGGAAACTTGGAGTTGTTCGACGTATTTCGGAAGGTTTTTATAAACGGCTAACGTGTCTTGAATATTTGGATCACGGTAAGAGCCGAGAGCGAAACTTCCGTTACGACGGTGAACATAGAGTGAACCATAAGCGCCGCCTTTCACGCGAATTTCATTCCATAAATATTCAAAGCGAATGGCGCTGGCTAGTACATTAGAAGTCCCGGTGTAAGCTAGTTTACCTCTAGCATCCGCTCCTGTGCCTACATAGTTTACATCTTGAGCCGTGACATAAGCTTCATTTTGTTTCGTCCCTGGTTGAACCTCCACCGCTTCATCTAAGGCTTCGCTCGGAAGGTCAGAAAAGGCTGCTTGGAATTGTTCTTTGACTGTTTGTGCACGTTCTTTTCCACCTGTATACAACACATTGAGTCGTTGTTTATTTAATAAGCGTTGCAGCATCGTAGATAATTCATGACTTAAATCGGCTGCTTTTTCAACAGACAAGGCATTCCGTTTTTCTTTTAAGTAATTGAACTGATCGATACCGGTCGATAATTCACCTAATTTAGCTAAAGGACGCACTTGACTGAGGGCACGATTAGCTGCTAAGACATGTGAGCCATTATTAATCATCGCTTCAAACTGTGAAATGAGGCGCTGCGTGATTTTATAAATTTCTTCGGCATCGTCAAATTGGGTGTGAACCATAATTTCTTTCATCAATTCTACTAATTTTTCGAAAGAAGACTCTAAAGCTTTACCCGCCAGGACAAAATACGGCTGCAATTCACCTTCTTGGTTTTCATAAATGGAGATGCGTCCGTAAATACCACCCGTATGTGTGTCGATTTCCGTTTGTAATTTTGCGACGTCGTAGGTCTCGGTACCTAAATGAGACAGTAACTTACTCAAATAGCCGAGCGTTTTATAATCTTCGGCCGCAAAATCACGAATATCAAAATATAAACGCACGTAATCAATGCCCGCTGTAAATTGTTCGGCATGATAAAACGTTGTATTCTCCCCAAAAGAAAAGGCCTCAAGTGGATAATCTTCCACCTCAGTATTTAAATCTTCACGGGTGAGGGTTGGGATCTTCGCTAAATCTTCCGGACGATCAGATGTGTCCTGACGTTCAATTAAGTCATGGGTTTCTTCCACTAATGTTGCAATTTCACTGTCCGACAAGTTAGCTTTATAATTTTGTAAATCCCGTAAGCTTTCTGCTTCTAAACGGTCATTTAAACCCGGTTCCGCTTTTAATGTTAATTCAATGCGGAAATCATTCTCTAATATTTTTTCTTGAATTAATTTTTCAAAATATCCTTCATGCGCAATGTCTGCTAACTGATCTAAATATTTTGAAAATTCTAAATTCACATAAGGCGATTCGCCATATAACCACGTACTTAAAGCGGTAATCGCATAGAGCACCCCGCGTGGGTTGTCTTCAGAAATCGCTGCTTCTTTCGTTTCAAAAGTAATTTTATTTAAAGCCGCATCGATTAAATCTTGGTCTAAGCCTTCTTTGACTAATTGTTCGAGCGTTTCTTGCACAATATCGCGGAAGCGATCCATTTTTTCAGTGTCAGAATATTTGGCTGAAATATAAAAGGAAGCTGGATATCCAATTTCAGCAGTTCCACCACTAATGTCGCCACCAATTTCCGCATCCAGTAAGGCTTTTTTCAGAGGTGACTGGTTGTTGCCTAATAGAATTTCATCTAGTACTTTCATGCCATAATTATCTAACGTATCTTCAGGTTCACCGACGTGCCAGCCGATCGCTAGATAATCCTTGTCTTTCGGATCATCGCCAGCAGTGATCGAGTACGTATCTTCGAAAGTAGTGGCTGCTGGTGGGACCGCGTCAAAAGCTAACTCGATTTCTTCTTCGAGTTTTCCTTTGCCTTCAAAATATTCTTCTAAATCCGCGAAAGCATCTTGGAGATTCAAATCCCCATAAAGAATCGTGAAAGAATTTGAAGGATGATAATATTTTTCATGATAATCAATAAATTCTTTTTGCGTTAAACCAGGAATCGCTGCAGGGTCTCCGCCTGATTCATATCGATAAACGCTGTTAGGATAGAGAAGAGCAGCTAATTGTTGGTGCAATTGACGTTCCGGATCGCCAAAGGCTCCTTTCATTTCATTATAAACGACTCCTTTATAGATTAAGTCATCCGCTTCATCTTCTAGATGATAATGCCAACCTTCTTGTGCTAAAATTTGTGGATTCTCGATAAAAAGAGGTTGGAAAACGGCGTCTAAATAAACCCCCATCAGGTGTTTGAAATCTTTTTGGTTCGTTGAAGCGACGGGATAAATCGTTTTATCAGAAAAAGTCATCGCATTCACAAAAGTATTTAACGAACCTTTGATTAATTCAACAAAAGGTTCTTTCGAAGGATACTTTTTCGAACCGTTTAAGACCGAATGTTCTAAAATATGGGTAATCCCATTGTCATTATAGGGCGGCGTCTTAAAGCCAATCGTAAAAGCTTTATTGGCGTCCTCGTTTTTTAAATGTAAAACTTGTGCGCCGGTTTCGTCATGTTCGTATAAAGTACCGGTTGACTGAATGTCAGGTAGTTCATGTGTTTCAATTTCTTTAAACGTCATAATTTTCTTCCCTTCATTAAATCCGTAATTAACCTCTATTTTCTCATAAAACACGAAAAGTTTCATTGATCTTGTGATATATTTGAAAATAAAAAACAATAAGGGGGTCGATTCTGTATTGAAAAGCCGAAATATGATAAAATAATACATGAATAGGATGGCGATGAAGATCGGCCATCGGAATGATTAGATGGAGTGACAAATATTGAAAATACTTGCTTTTGATTCTTCAAATGAACCGCTGAGTGTAGCGGTTGTTGATCAAGAAAAAATACTGACCGAACAAACATTAAATATAAAGAGAAACCATAGTATCCAATTGATGCCAGCGATTGAGGAAGCTTTGCGCCAAGCACAGATCACACTTGCGGATATTGATCGGATTGCGGTCGCTTCAGGACCGGGCTCTTATACGGGTTTAAGAATTGCGGCGACGGTGGCCAAATCGCTCGCTTGGGCGCAAGATATTGAATTAGTCGGGGTTTCTAGCTTGAAAGTTCTGGCAGCGAATAGTTATCCAGAAAAAGATGGGCTGATTGTCCCTCTTTTTGATGCACGTCGTCAAAATATTTACACCGGCTTGTATACAAGAGATGAAGCAGGAACCCTGCAACAAAAAACACCTGATACTCATTTGGCTGCAGCTGAATGGGCCGAATATTTAAAAGGGCAGACAGGAACAATTGAATTAGTTGGTCAAGATGCGCCGGCTTTTCTAGAAACGTTCCAAGAAGAGCTCGGAGACCGCGTGCACCTGGCGCCGGCGATCCAAAATGTCCCTCGAGCAAGTGCACTAGCATTTCTAGCGCAGCATGAAGAGCCGACACCTACCCATACGTTTACTCCGACTTATCTGAAGTTAGCCGAAGCGGAAGAAAATTGGTTGGAGGCAAATCCCGATCATAAAGGAGAGGATTGGGTTGAGAAGATTTAAATCTTGGATAACCAGTAAGAAAGAGGAGATGCAGCAGATGTTATTTCCACCGCTCATTCGTCAAGAGATGCTTCCAGAAGAAAGTTATCCGTTAAATAACGGGGAAAGCATCCAATTGCGTATTGCCGATGAAAGTGATCTAGAAGACATTATTTTAATTCAAGAAGCTTGCTATCAGGGCAAAGCGCCTTGGGGAAGAATGGCGGTTAATAATGAATTGCGAAATAAACATACTGCTTTTTTTCTTATGGCCCATACCGCACAAGCCGCGGTTGCCTTTATCGGGATCTCGAAGCGAAATGATAGTTTGCATGTGACAAATATCGCGACCATTCCTACTTATCAAAAACAAGGTATCGCGACTTTTTTAATCCAGACAGTGATGGATCTCGCCAAGCAGCTTAAGCGTAGAAGAATTACCTTAGAAGTGCGGATGTCCAATGAAACGGCGAAGAGTCTCTACCGAAAGCTCGAGTTTAGAGATGGCCGCATTAAAAGAAACTATTACCATAGTGATGGTGAAGATGCTTTAGATATGATTTATCTTCTCGATGAAAATGAAATGGGTGAATATAATGAACCCCAGTCCTTCAAATAAAATTTCTATCCAGTTATTAGAAAAAAATAGGGCAGACGAAGCAGTGGCTCAAGACTTATACCAAGTCGCACAGGCTGGTTTTCAAGGCGAGTCTCCCTGGTCAATCGATCATCTCTTGAACACGATCACCGCTAAAAATGCGCTGATCTTTCTGGCCCGTTATGAGGGAGAAAATGCTGGCTTTATTGCTGCGACACAAACACCTTTTGAAATTGATATTTTCTTTGTTGTCGTTGCGGCGGTTTATAAAAAGAAAAAAGTGGGGACGCAATTATTTGAACATTTACTCGAATACGCACGCACGAAAAATATTGAAGCTATTACTTTAGAAACACGGATCTCTAATCTGCCGGCACTTGCTTTATATGAGAAGGTCGGCTTTCAAAGAGTCGGGACGAGAAAAGCTTATTATAGTCAACCGATTGAGGATGCCGTGGTGATGAAACACGAGTTAGGAAAGGAGAAATAAAGATTGTTAATTTTATCAGTTGAAACAAGTTGTGATGAAACAAGTGCTGCTGTGATTCAAGATGGGAATAAAATCCTTTCGAATATCGTGGCCTCACAAATCAATAGTCATCAACGTTTTGGAGGGGTGGTCCCTGAAATTGCTAGCCGTCATCATGTGGAATACATTACTTTGATCATTGAAGAAGCCATGAAAGAAGCGGAAGTGGATTTTGATGATTTAGACGGGGTAGCTGTCACGGAAGGACCGGGTTTAGTCGGGGCTTTGCTGGTTGGAGTGAACGCTGCGAAAGCTATTGCTTTTGCGCATAATCTACCTCTCATCCCTGTGAATCATATCGCTGGACATATTTATGCGAATCAGTTAATGGAACCGTTAGAATTCCCACTCTTAGCTTTAGTCGTGAGTGGTGGGCATACGGAACTTATTTATATGAAAGAACATGGAAGCTTTGAAGTCATCGGCGAGACGCGCGATGATGCGGCAGGTGAAGCTTATGATAAGATCGGCCGTGTGATTGGTGTGCCTTACCCGGGTGGAAAACATATCGATGAGATGGCACAAGTGGGTGAAGATACCTTTGACTTCCCGCGTGCCATGATCCATGAAGATAATTATGATTTCAGCTTCAGCGGTTTGAAATCTTCCTTTATCAACACGGTGCATAATGCCAACCAAAAAGGAGAAACTTTAGATAAGAACAATTTAGCAGCTAGTTTTCAAAATGCTGTCGTCGAAGTCTTAGTGGATAAAACGATCCGC
The DNA here is from genome assembly GCA_910588235.1 of uncultured Atopostipes sp. GTDB lineage: Bacteria > Bacillota > Bacilli > Lactobacillales > Carnobacteriaceae_A > Atopostipes. The sequence goes on from CAJUOQ010000044.1 coordinate 5,794, forward strand.
GCTGCCAAAGAATATGAAGTCAAACAAGTCATGCTAGCAGGAGGCGTAGCGGCCAATACTGGTTTAAGAGAAGGCCTCAAAGAAGCGGTTGCGGAAGAACTTGAAGGGGTTCAATTGGTGATCCCACCCCTCTCATTAACCGGAGATAACGCGGCAATGATTGGTGCAGCTGCCTTTTTAGATAGAGAAGAACCACAAAATATTGACTTGGCGTTAAATGCTCAACCTGGTTTAATGCTCAACCTGGTTTAATGCTATAAAAACTTTAGATAGGAGCGAAGATTGTGCGAAAAGGAACCCAAGTAATTTTGGCTTTACTCGTCTTTTTATTTTTGGCACCCACAGTATCGGCTCAAGAAAATAAAATTGAAGATATTCACATTGATGTCCAATTGCATGAAGATGGTTCAGCCACCATCCAAGAAACCCGACAGATGGAAACCACGACAGATACGGAACTTTATATTCAATTAGAAAATTTACAAGATTCTGAGCTGCTCGATTTCCATGTGGAAGGCTTTGTAGAGGAAACAGATTGGAATATTGAAGACTCGTTTGAAGAGAAAGCCAATAAATACGGAATCATTGAAGAGGGCGATGATTATGAATTGGCCTGGGGGATTAGTGAATATGGCCATCCCGAATATCAGGTCAGTTATACCTTGTCGAATCTAGTGCGTCAGCTAGAAGACGGTGAAGCCTTATTTTGGAACTTTGATACCTTTCTTTCGCTCCCGGCTGACCGCATGACGCTTGAAGTGTCGGCTCCCTTTGACCTAGAAGATCAGGTGCTTGATTTTTATGGTTTTGGTTTTGAAGGGCCGTTGGAAATAAACGAAGGAAACCTGCAGTGGACCGGTTATGGCTTAGATGACGGGAACGACGTCATTGTCTTACTGCAATTTCCAACGGGAACTTTCCAAACGTCTGCCCAGGAAGAGATGACTTTAGAAGAGCAGCGAGACATGGCATTGGAAGGTTCCTCTTATAATGAAGCAGGTCCGATGCCATGGTGGGCAAAAATTTTAATTGGTATTTTTGCGACCCTAAGCGGGGGAGCAGTGGTAGCGGTGACGGCTTACGGTATCCGTGGCCATAATATTCGAAAAGAACAAAAACATTTTTATCCAAATAAATGGATTAAAAAGAATCAAGGGAAAATCTCTCCTACGCCACCGCAAATTGAAGGAGATATTGGAAAGTATGCGGCTTTAATTTCGAAAGTGAGCTTTACAGGAGGCGGCTTTTCTGAATATTTCTTCGCTTACTTATTGATCTGGTCGCTTGAAGAAAAGATTACGATCGAAACGGATGAAAAAGAACGAATGCTACTGGGTCCTAAAACAGAAGCGCGTTTATTCATTGAAAATTATGAAGACGAAGTGCAAATGAATAAGCTTTCTTTTAGTGAGTATGTAGATTTATTTGAGCTCGGTGAAAGTACTTTAGAAGAAGTCTTTTGGTCGATGTTACTTGAAGCCGCGGGCACCGATCGCGAAGTAGATGGACCTGATATCGAACAATGGTCCGAAGACAATGCTGAGGAAGTAGCGAAACTTGGGCCTTTGATTGAAAAAGTGTCTAAAGATTGGCTCGTGGAAAAGGATTATATGACAGATTATAAAGTGAAAGACTGGGGCGTTAATTTCAAAGTTGAAGGCTTGACTGAAAAAGGTGAACAGCTCGTGACTCATATTATTCAGTTTGATAACTTTATTAAAAATATTAAAGAAGTTTCACTGTCTGAATATGAAAATTGGCATGAACTGATTGTTTGGGCCGCTTTGTTTGGCGAAGCGGAAGATACGGTGGAGTATTTAGAAGAGTTCCATCCTCAAACTTGGGATCATCTCCTCACCGCTTACCCCGTCTATGGCCATTATTATGGTTACCATTACTTTTACACCAGTAACACCAAAGGCTTATCTTCCGGTGGTTATAGTGGTTCTGGAGGTGGCTTCTCCTCCAGTGGTGGGGGAGCAGGTGCCGGAGGTGGCGGAGGCGGCGGTTCCCGCTAATGCGACCGATAAATAAAAAGCTCCACCTTCAAACAGAATGCAGAACTTTTTATTTAGTCTCTCATCTATTTTCAAATACAAACTAAAAAACGCCTGGCTCTTGATCACAAGCAGCAGGCGTTTTTTAATGTTTAGTCTATTTCTGGATATTGTTCAAGTTCTTCTTGGAGCGTCGCCCATTTTTCCAGATATTCTTCAAGAACGGCGTTTTCTTGGTCAAATGCACGTGATAGGTCGTTCAGTTTTTTATTGTCTTCTTCGGAAAATTCGCCGCCAGTATTCGTCTCTCCATGCGAGATTTGATTCATACTTGTCGTCGTATTTTCGAGGAACTCTTCACTTTCCGCAATGAGTTTCTCGACTTCTTCAATCTCACGTCGAAGACGCCTTGTTTCTCGTTTAATGTCTTTCCGTTCTGCCCATGTAGTCGACGAACCACTCTCGGCTTCTTTTTCCGCTTCTTTGGAGCGGTTCACATTTTCGTTCATTTCTTCTTCCTGGGCTAACTGTTGTTCGTAAGCTTCTTCTTTTTTGTGTAAATAATAATCATAATCTCCAAGGTAGAGAATTGTTCCTTCAGGGCCAATTTCAATGACTTTATTGGCTAAACGGTTAATAAAGTAACGGTCATGCGAAACGAAAAGAAGAGTGCCTTCAAAATCAATTAAGGAATTTTCTAAAACTTCTTTTGAATCAATATCCAAATGGTTGGTCGGCTCATCCAACACGAGGAAGTTGTCATGATTCAAAGCCAATTTCGCGAGTGACACACGAGCGCGTTCACCCCCACTTAAGGAAGAGACGGTTTTTTCAACATCATCACCAGAGAAAAGAAAACTGCCCAAAAAGGTACGAATGCTTTCTTCGTTCATTAAAGGATGCTCATCCCACACCTCGTTTAGGACAGACTTGGAAGGGGTCAGTTCTTCTTGTTCCTGTTCATAATATCCTAAGTCAACTTTGGTGCCATATTCAATTTCGCCGGCTAAAGGATCGATATAACCGACTAAAGTTTTAAGCAAGGTTGATTTTCCAATCCCATTCGGTCCAATTAAAGCAATCACATCCCCTTTGCGGATATCTAAATCAATTGCACGACTTAGAACCGTTTCGGGCGGATAACCGATCGCGAGGTCTTTGGTTTGCACCACGACGTTTCCTGATTCTCGCGTTGGGGAAAAGGAAAAGAAAGCAGATCGTTCGTCGCCTTTAGGCTTTTCAATGCGCTCCATTTTTTCTAATTGCTTTCGACGAGATTGAGCGCGCCGGGTAGTGGACGCACGAACGAGGTTACGTGCGATGAAATCTTCCATCGCTGCAATTTCTTTTTGTTGCTTTTCATAATCTTTTTGTTGTTTTTCGATCCGCGCCGCTTTTTCGTCCAGATAGCCCGAATAATTTCCTCTGAAATAATGCATTTCCCCATAACTGATTTCATAAGTTTCAGTCGTTATTTTATCTAAGAAATAACGGTCATGGGAGACAATGACCAGTGCGCCTCGATAATTCATTAAATAACTTTCTAACCAAGACAGCGTCTCAATATCTAAGTGGTTGGTCGGTTCGTCAAGAATTAATAAATCGCGCTTTTCAAGCAGCAGCTTAGCTAACGAAAGGCGTGTCTTTTGGCCACCAGATAAATGAGCGATTGGTTTTTCATAATCTTCTTCGTAAAATTTAAAACCATGTAAGACCATTTTGATTTCGCTTTGATAACCATATCCATTTCGACGATCAAATTCTTCTTGGAGTTTATTATATTCCGACAACAAGGCATCAAAATCGTGCTCCGTCGTTGGCGTCGCTTCCGCCATTTTTTGTTCGATGGCTCTCATTTTTTTCTCGATATTTAAAACAGGGGTAAAGATTTCAAGCATTTCTTCCCAGATCGTCTGGTCCGATTCAAGACCGCCATGCTGATCTAAAAAGCCAATGGTTAAATCTTTACGGCGCATCACGCGTCCTTCATCGGGGGCTTCCAGATCAGCTAAAATTTTGAGCAGCGTTGATTTTCCGGCACCGTTTCTTCCGACTAAACCAATCCGAGCGTCTTCTTTGATTTCAAAAGTGATACCACTGAATAATTCTTCACCACCAAATCGGCGTGTGACATTTTGTGTTTGTAACAGCATATTTACTCGTCCTCATTTCTTAAAAATCGTAATAAGTTTATCATAGATTTGAAAGGTTGCCAAAGGGCTTCTGTGTGTGATGTAAAGCGCATGCATTTCGAAAAAAGGTGATGCAAAATGAGGCCGAAAAGTCAAGAATAGGTTAAAATTTGTGAAATAAGTGTTTTGAAACCTTTGCTTGCAATGTTCAGCTTGTTATAATAGAATATAGTTACTAACGATTACGGAATGTATAGAAGTTCACGTAAAAAGACGAATTCAAAGAAAGATAAGGATGGAGAAAACTTGGAAAATAAACAAATACCAAAAGCAACAGCCAAGCGTTTGCCGCTTTATTACCGTTATTTAAAATATTTATTTACTTCAGGGAAGAAAAAGGTTTCTTCGGCTGATTTGAGTGAAGCGGTCAAAATTGATAGTGCCACTATACGCCGTGACTTCTCTTATTTTGGAGCTTTAGGTAAACGGGGTTATGGTTATGATGTAGAAGATCTAATGAACTTCTTCAGTCGCCAACTAAACCAAGAACAGTTGACAAACGTCGCTCTAGTCGGTGTGGGACATATCGGTCGTGCGTTATTAAACTATAATTTCCAAGGACAAAATAGTATTCGAATTAGTGCCGGTTTTGATGTAAAAGAAGACTTGGTCAACTCTATTTTAGAAGGCGTGCCTATTTATCATATTGATGAGCTGGAAGAACAAGTGAAAGCTCAACAATTTGAAGTAGCAATCATTGCGGTACCGGGTGATTATAGCCAAGACATAACAGATCGCTTAGTAGAAGCTGGGATTAAAGGAATTATGAACTTTACTCCGATGCGTCTATCTGTGCCGGATTCTGTACGAATTTTAAATATTGATTTAAGTAATGAATTACAGTCCTTAATTTACTTCGTCCAATATAGTGATTCAATTCTTGATGACGATAAGGTATAAAGGAACAAAACTCTTTTCTCATAAAAAATGAGGAAGGAGTTTTTTTAATGATTAAATGTAAAACAATGAAGCTAACAATAGGGCGTAAAGTTTGACTTCTCCTTAAACGAGATGTTTATATGAGTAAGAATAAGTAAAAAATAGAAAGGGGTTTAAACATGAATGAAGAAGCAATTAGTGGATTAATTGTGTTATTCGGAGCAACGGGTGACTTAGCACAACGTGAGATTTTACCGGCTCTACACCAGTTGTATCAACGTGGACTTTTATCGGAGAATTTTGCGGTGATAGGTGCAGCTCGTACGGAGTTGGACAATAAACAGTTTCAAGACTTAGTCCGCGAAGCAGTAGAAGCGGGCGAAAACTTTGAAGAATTTGAAGAAGATTTTTTCCATCGTTGCCGTTATTCAACTTTAGATGTGACCGCAGTGGATGACTTTTCAAACCTTAAAGCAAGAATGAGGGAAGTGATCGAGGAATTCCAAATTGATTCTGAGATTGTTTATTTCTATTCGATTGCGCCGCAACTTTACGATGATACAACCAGTAATTTAAATGAAGCGGGTGTTACGGATATAGAAGGAAATCATCGAGTGATGATTGAAAAACCTCTAGGGAAAGATGCCGAAACGGCGGAAGAATATCATGAACTGTTGCAGAAAGTTTTTGCCGATGATCAAATTTATTATGTCGATCATTATTCCGGCATGGACTTTACACAAAATGTGTTAGCCACGCGTTATTATAACCCGATTATCGAGGGTCTTTTAAATAAGGATTATGTGAAAAATATTCAAATCTCGCTACCGGAGACGAAAGCCATCGGAACACGCGGGAAGTCTTATGATGATACGGGCGCCTTATTGGATATGTTCCAAAGTCACATTTTACAACTGCTCACTTTAATTGGGATGGAATTGCCCGAGGAATTAACAGCTGAAGAAATTCAAACGAAAAAATTAGAGCTGCTCGAAAAAATTCCGAACTTTACCGAAGAAGAGGTCGAGGAGCAAGTGGTTCGTGGACAATATGGGCCAGATAATGAAGGCAAATTTAAAAGTTACCGGCAAGAAGAGGATGTGCCGGTCGATAGTGAGACAGAGACTTATATTGCGCTTGAAATGGCTATCGATACCCCTCGATGGGAAGGGGTGCCGATCTATGTTCGGACGGGAAAATCACTCGTGGAAGGTTTTAATGCGATTGATGTCGTGTTAAAAACACCGGATGACATCGAAACAAATGTGCCGAACCGCTTATCTTTTGGGATTCGACCAGAAAAAGGAGTTTCCTTAGTCCTGAACCAAAAATTACCTAAAAATGATTACGAAACGATGTCTACCTTTATCGGACCGGACTATGAGACGATCGATACCTTTTATACAGCGAGTCCTTATGAGAACTTGATTGCGGATGCGCTGATCGGGGATCCGACGTACTTTATAACATTTGAACAAATTAAAGAACAATGGCGCATTACCGACAGTATTGTAGAAGCTTGGGCGGAGTTGCCGGTGCCTGACTTCCCTAATTATCGAGCGAATACTTTTGGCCCCAGAGCAAGTGCGGAGTTATTAGCGAAAAATGGGGATGAATGGATCCATCGTCATTTAAGATACTTATAAAACGATTCGTATGCGCGTGAGATAATTTTTTCAAAAAGGAGAGGTAAAGAGTTGTTTGGAGATAAGCAAGATATTTTTAAACGATCGATTGTCGCTATTTTAGGGGTGCTTGTCCAAGCTTTTGGTTCAGCTTTAAGCTTAGCGTTGAATATGGGATTAGACCCTTACAAAGCGATGAACTACGGAATCGCAGAACAAATTGGGATGACTTATGGAAATTTACAGTTAATCGTCAACATTCTGATCTTAGGGGTTGTTGTTTTTATGAAGAGCGACCAGTTAGGTTGGGGGACGATTTTCAATATGGTTCTTCTAGGTTATGCGGTGGATTTCTTTAATAACTTCTTTGTGAACCATTTTGAGTTAGCTAATTTATCCTTTATTGTTCGTTTAGCGATTATGGTGGTTGCGGTGATTATTTTCTCATTAGGGGTGGCGATGTATGCGGAACCCGATCTAGGTGTTTCCCCTTATGATGCCATTGCACCGATTGTTGTAGCGAAAACAGGCTGGGATTACAGTGCCAGTCGTGTAGGACAAGATATTTTAGTGATCATAGTGACTTTATTCTTAGGTGGACCGATCGGTATTAGTACGATCATCCTCGGTTTCTTTACGGGGCCGTTAGTCGATTGGTTTGCGGATAATGTTACAGGTCCAGCAATGGAAAGTTTAAATGTGGAGACAGAAGGTATTAATTAAAGATTAAATAAAAAAACTCCTTTCTCAAAAAATGAGAGAGGAGCCTTTTTATTGGTCTTTATCGTTCTTCTTATTTTGAGAGTTCTTTTTAATGTGATAGTAAACCTGTGTTAAACGGACAGCATGAACAAAATCACGGGTGGCGAAAAAGGCGAAGATAATCGAGAAGAAACTCCAACCTGAAAAAGAAGTCACGCGCACCGCAAAAAATAAATTCAATGCGAAAAAGATAAACCGCATGATAACAGGACCTAATAGATTGTTATAATTCAAAAAATGACTCCTAACTAGTATAGTCGTATTCTATTCCCAATAATCATAACATAATTTTAAGGAGAGAATAAAGGTCTAGTCGGAAATACCAAAAATCGTCTTCGTTGTTCAGGTATTCTTCATAATGTTTTCCAATATTTTTCAAGGGAAGTCGCTTGCATCATCCGCTATTTTTTCATATACTAGAACATGTGATTAGCACTTGGCGTTGTTGAGTGCTAATTTTAACGAAGAAAACATTTTGGAGGGATTTTGAATGTTAAAACCATTAGGAAATCGCGTTCTGCTTGAGATTGAAGAAGAAGAACAAACTACGCCAAGCGGAATTGTGTTGCCCGATTCAGCAAAAGAAAAGCCACAATTTGCGAAAGTTATCGCTGTGGGTGAAGGAAAATTGCTAGATAACGGTGAGCGTTTAGAAGTGGAAGTGAGTGTCGGTGATAAAGTTGTTTTTGAACAATATGCAGGCACTGAACTAAAACTAGATGGCACTGAATATTTAGTGGTTAAAGATACAGATATTATTGCCGTTGCTGAATAAGCGGTTATTTAAAAAAATAGAAAAGGAGTTTTATCGAAATGGCTAAAGAAATAAAACATTCTACTGATGCACGTCAAGCAATGCTTGATGGGGTGAATAAATTAGCAGATACAGTTAAAGTGACTTTGGGACCAAAAGGACGTAACGTCTTACTCGATCGTTCATATGGTGCACCGCAAATCACAAACGATGGGGTGACTATCGCTCAAGAAATCGAACTAGAAGATAAGTTTGAGAATATGGGTGCACAATTACTTGTTGAAGTTGCAAGTAAAACCAATGATATTGCAGGAGACGGTACAACAACAGCGACTGTACTGGCTCAATCAATTGTCCAAGAAGGGATGAAAAACGTTGCAGCTGGTGCTAATCCAGTGGGTATTCGTCGCGGGATTGAAAAAGCGACCGAAGCAGCGGTAAAAGCTTTAGAAGAAAACTCTACAAAAGTGGATAGCAGTGAATCCATTGAACAAATTGCATCTATTTCATCAGGTGATGCAGATGTGGGCGCTATTATCGCAGACGCGATGGAAAGAGTCGGCAGCGATGGCGTCATTACCATTGAAGAATCACAAAGTATCGACACAACGTTAGATGTCGTTGAAGGTATGCAATTTGACCGTGGTTATTTATCTCAATACATGGTGACAGATAATGAAAAAATGGAAGCTGACTTAGAAAATCCATATATTTTAATTACGGACCAAAAAATTACCAATGTTCAAGAAATCCTTCCATTACTAGAAAATATTATGCAATCAAATCGTCCACTATTAATTATTGCGGATGATATTGAAGGTGAAGCATTACCAACCCTTGTCTTAAACAAGATTCGCGGAACATTAAACGTTACAGCGGTTAAAGCTCCAGGTTTTGGTGACCGTCGTAAAGGAATCTTAGAAGATATTGCGATTTTAACAGGTGGTACTGTTATTACAGAAGATCTTGGTCTCCAATTAGGCGACACAACGATTGATCAATTAGGAACTTCAAGCCGTGTAACAGTGACACAAGACGAAACAGTCATTGTTGAAGGTTCAGGTGAGAAAGAATTAATTGAACAACGTGTGGCTTTACTACGTAGTCAAGCAGAAGAAACAGATTCAAGCTTTGACAAAGAAAAATTACAAGAACGTATTGCGAAATTAGCAGGCGGAGTAGCTGTTATTGCAGTTGGTGCAGCGACAGAAACAGAAGTTAAAGAACGTAAATTACGTATTGAAGATGCACTAAACGCTTCCCGTGCAGCCGTTGAAGAAGGTATTATCCCAGGCGGTGGAACAGCATATATCAATATCTTAGAACAATTAAAAGGTATTGAAGTTGAAGGCGATGAAGCAACGGGTGTGAATATTATTATTCGTGCCCTTGAAGAACCTGTTCGTCAAATCGCTAAAAACGCTGGCGTTGACGGTAGCGTAGTCATTGAACGCTTGAAAAATAGCGAAGGCGGTGTTGGTTTCAACGCGGTAACGGGCGACTTAGTCGATATGTTAGATGCAGGAATTATCGACCCAACAAAAGTTACTCGTTCAGCCTTACAAAATGCTTCTTCAGTTTCTGCTTTACTCTTAACGACTGAAGCAGCGGTCGGAACAATTCCAGAACCAGAAGCACCAGCGCCAGATCCAACAGGCGGTATGGGCGGTATGATGTAAAAAATTAAAGAATGAAAGAACAAAAAGCCCTCAAACAATTACCGTTTGAGGGATTTTTTCGTATGACGGGCATGTGCTATGTCTAGGGTGGAAGTCCCTAAAGAACGTAGTTATC
>CAJUOQ010000045.1 GCA_910588235.1 uncultured Atopostipes sp.
GAAGTTCCAAACGGACTCGCTACTTTTACTGAAGAACAAAGCTGGTGACTAATTATAAAAAAAGAGAACACAGTATTGAACTGCATTCTCTAAAAGATTCTATCAACACGATTTGACATAGAACCCTTAACAAAGACTTTCTATTTTAGAAGGTCTTTTTATTTTGTTTAGAGCTGGCAATCCGTTTGAATAAGTAGTATAGTTTCTACCGATTAGAAAAATGATCATACTGATGATTGTGTTTTTAATATTTATAGAGTAAAATAGGAAAGATGAAGACAATTATTATAAAAAATAAAAAGATGAAGATTCGAGTGAATACGCAGGAGGAAATGATTCATGGCAAAAGATATTGGGATTGACTTAGGAACAGCTAACGTCCTCGTCCATATCAAAGGAAAAGGAATCGTCGTTGACGAACCAGCTGTTGTTGCGATTAATACGAACACAAATGAAGTTTTAGCGGTCGGAGAAGAAGCTTATATGATGGTTGGACGTACTCCAGGACATATTAAAGCTATTCGTCCATTACAAGGAGGCGTCATTGCGGATTTTGATATTACAGAAGCAATGGTTTCTTACTTTATTGATAAGATTAACGTTAAAAGCTTCTTATCGAAGCCAAACATTATTATTTGTACGCCAACAAATGTAACAGGTATCGAACAAAAAGCTATTATTGAAGTGGCAGAAAAAGCCGGTGGAAAAAATGTATTTCTTGAAGAAGAGCCAAAAGTAGCCGCAATTGGTGCGGGGATGGATATTTTCCAACCAAGTGGAAATATGGTTATTGATATCGGCGGGGGGACAACAGATATCGCTGTGCTATCGATGGGCGGCATTGTAACCAGTAAATCCATCAAAGTAGCGGGCGATTCTTTAGATAGCGATATTAAAGAATTTGTTAAGAAAGAACATAGTTTGCTGATTGGAGATCGTACAGCTGAAAAAATTAAAGTTGAAATCGGTGAAGTCTTTGACGAGAAACGTGAAGATACCTTAGACATCCGTGGACGCGATATCGTGTCTGGCTTGCCTAAAACTGTCTCTATTTCTTCAAAACAGATTTTAAATGCGACGAAAGAATCAATGCAGGAAATTGTACGAGCAGCCAAAGCGGTTCTAGAAGAAACCTCTCCTGAACTATCAGCAGATATTATCGATCGCGGAGTCATCACAACCGGTGGCGGTGCTTTGCTACATGGAATCGATCAATTATTAGTGGAGCAATTAAAAGTTCCTGTATTTACAGCTGAAAGCCCATTGGATTCAGTGGCATTAGGCACAGGAATTTTACTTGAAAATATTCAGAAATTGAATAATGCATAACGATAAAAATAAAGAAAGCAGGCAAATATATGGAATGGACAAGTATTTTTAAAAACACATTATTTTTCCTGTTACGGTTTTTATTAGCTGTAATTTTATTCATCGTTGCCTTTGCTGTAGGAGCTATGCTAGGTTATAGTGTTCTTGGTGATGGGGCAGATCCGATGGAAGTTTTCAATCCTGATCTTTGGGAACATATTTTAAACTTTATACTGAACTAAATGGAAAAAACAGACTAAAAAACGATTAGAAGCGAAAATTTCTATTCGTTTTTTAATTTTCTAAGAAAAAGCAACTTTTTAAAAGTTTTTTCGTGAAATCCTCGATTTTTCGCAAATATATATATGAGGGGTTCATTGTATTTCAGGTGTTTACTTAAAATACAGAATCTTGTCAAAAATATATAACGGAGGGATCGAGTGAATCGATTAACAGTGATCGGGCGCATTGTCCGAGAAATTGAACTAAGAGAAGTCGGCGATGGTAAAATTGTCATGAATAACGCGGTAGCTATTCCAAGGAACTTTAAAACAAATAAGGGGCCAGATGCTGATTTTGTAGACATTGTTGCTTGGGGAAAAAGAGCAGAAGTGATTGAAGAGTATTGCGATAAGGGAGATCTTGTCGGTTTGGACGGACGACTCCAATCACGCACTTACGTAGATAATAATCAGCAAACCGTCTATGTGGTGGAAATGATTGTTGAGAGTGTTCATTTTTTACAACAAAGAGGAAGTCCTCGCAAAGACAACCAACAGAATAATCGACAAGGACAAAAAAACATCCAAACAGCGAATGGCCCTCAGCAAATAGAACCTAATCGTTAAATGATCAATGGTTTATAGCTTAAGGATAAAAAACTTCCACCCACTAGAAAAGGGGTGGAAGTTTTACTTTTATCTCTTAAAAAGGTTAAAGAATCTTCATAATTTGAACCTATACTATATAATGAGTAGACTATGCGTAATCAACAGAAACAGAGGAACGAAAAGATTGAGAGGTGCAAAATGCATATTTTAATGATTGAAGATAATGAATCCGTATGTGAAATGTTAGAAATGTTTTTTGAAAAAGAAGATTGGGAAGTGACCTTCATCCATGATGGGCAAGAAGGACTTGATACGTATTTAAAACATCAAGAAAAATATGATTTACTCATTTTAGATATTATGCTTCCAGGAATTGATGGCATCACGATATGTCGAGAAGTTCGAAAAGTAGATCCACAAGTGCCTATTATTATGCTGACCGCGAAAGATACAGAGAGTGACGAAGTCATTGGGTTAGAAATTGGCGCAGATGATTATGTGACAAAACCGTTTAGTCCTTTGACCCTCGTTGCGCGTATCAAGTCAACCGTTCGACGAATGAAAACGCCTGGTCAATTGGAAGTAAAGGAAGAAAATCTTTACGATATTGAAACGGATCATTTAAAAATTAATGAAAATACACGAGAAATTATATTGTATGACGAACCTTTAGAGGATTTAACGCCGAAAGAATTTGATTTACTGTATACGCTGGCGAACAGTCCGCGACGGGTATTTTCAAGAGAACAATTACTAGAACAAGTCTGGGAGTATGAATATTTTGGTAATGAGCGAACAGTGGACGCCCATATTAAAAAACTCAGACAAAAACTACTGAAAAACGGTCCACAAGTGATCCAGACTGTTTGGGGTGTCGGCTACAAGTTCGATGATTCGGATGATTTTGAATGAAGATGAGATTTCCATATATCTATCAGTTGATCGTTAGTTTTTTATTGGTTATTTTGACGATTTTAATTATCACTGCTGCTTCACTCTTTCATTTTGGACGGACGCAATTACTAGATAAAGTACAAGACAATTTCTTCCATTATGCTGAACTCATTGAAGAAGCCGAGGGAGATCCTGAAAAACTAGACTCATATAATCAAATATTCGAAGATCAACATATAAAATATGGAATTTTTGACCGCGAAGGGATGCTGAAATATCCTCGTACAGTGAACAACGTACAAGTAAGGCTAAGTGAAGAAGAAGAAACGACACTTCGTGAAGGAGATGCCTTGCTCTTACAAATTGAGACCAATGATTTGCGTGGGAATAATGAAGAGACGGCGTTAATTTATGTGCCTGTTTTAAACGAAAATGGAAGCTATGAAGGCTTTATCGGTATCGGCCGTCCAGTGAGTCACATTGAAGTGCAAATGGATGAATTAAAACAGAATATGTTTCGGGCATTTCTCTTTTCGACCGTGATTGCTGTCATGATCAGTATCTTATTGTCTTATTATTTAGTTAAACGAGTCAATCGTTTAAGTAAAGCTTCACGTAAAGTAGCAACAGGAGACTATGATATTTATATTGATCACAGTAACCGTGATGAAATTGATCGTTTATCGGCTGATTTTAATAAAATGATTAAAGCTTTAAAAGAATGGCGGAGAGAAGTTTTACATTTAGAAGATTTAAGAAAAAGTTTCATGCAGGACGTCGCCCACGAAATGCGTACGCCTTTGACAACGATTAATGGCTTGTTGGAAGGTTTAGAATATGGAGTATTTAATGATCAACAAGAACTGCGCAGTATTCAATTAATGCGTAAAGAAACGACTCGTTTGATTCGTTTAGTCAATGAAAACTTAGACTATGAAAATATTCAATCAAATCAGATTATTTTAAAGAAAAATTATTTTCCATTGAATGAAGCTTTGGCAGAAACGACCGAACAATTACGCGGCGTTGCCGAGGATTCAAATAATGAAATTATTATTAAAGAAGGTATGGAAGACATTACCGTTTACGCAGACTTCGATCGTTTTAAGCAAATCATTGTGAATTTACTAAAAAATGCGATTCAATTTACGACCGACGGGAAAATTTTTATTGAAGCTATTCAGACGCAAGAGATAACAAAAATCACAATTGCGGATACAGGTGTCGGAATGACGGAAGAAGAAATGGAAAATATATGGGATCGCTATTACAAAGCAGATGTTTCTCGAAAAAACACGAAATATGGCGAGTCAGGTTTAGGCTTACCTATTGTAAAACAATTAGTCGAATTACATGATGGAGATATTAAAGTGACCAGCGAGTTAGGCAAAGGAACAACGTTTACAATTATTTTCCCGAGAGTTAAAACGAAAGAAGAAACTTAAAGGATTGCTCATGATGAGGATTCTAATGATGCATAAAACCATTCTGTACTTATCTAAGTCTTTAGTTGGATATCCCATATAAATATTGCGTAAATGATTAATTTACTGTAAAATTATGGTTGAATAATGTGGAATTCTTGACACCGAATGGGTAGAATCTGCATTCAGGAGGTATATTTTTAATGGAATTTATAAAAGAAAAATTCAAAAATAATAAACGAATAGGGTTGTTTTTACTTGCTATTCTGTTTTTCTGGCTTAAAACAATGCTTGCTTACTACACTGAATTTTCATTAGGCGTTACTGGAGCTTTACAAACTTTTATTTTGTGGATTAACCCGCTCGCTACAAGTGTCATTCTGTTATCTTTAAGTTTATATATGAAAGATGATAAGAAATCTTACCACACGATGCTTTTTATTTACTTTTTAATGAGCTTGTTACTCTACGCAAACATTTTATATTATCGTGAGTTTGCTGACTTTATGACGCTTTCGACCGTTCTTTCGAACATTTCGGGAGATGATTCGATATTAACGGGCGGCGTGTTTACAAGTTTCCTCGTCATGCTACGTTTATGGGACGTTTTCTATTGGCTGGATTTCGTTGGTTTAGCTTGGTTAACTCGTAAAGCATTAAAACCGAAAGAAGAACAACCAAAAGATTCTCGACCATTCTACAAACGCTATGCTTTCGCTGGAACACTTACTGGTTTAGCTTTATTATTTGCGAATTTAATGATTGCTGAAACAGATCGTCCGCAGCTACTCACACGAACATTTGACCGAAACTATATTGTTAAATATTTAGGTGTAAACTTTTTTGCTGGTTACGATTCTTTCCAAACAATTAAGAATAACCACGTCCGCGCACAAGCGGATGAAGGGGACTTAACCGAAGTTTATAATTTCGCTCAAGAAAATTATGCAGCACCCAATGAAGAATACTTTGGGTTAGCTGAGGGACGTAACGTATTTACGATCGTTCTTGAGAGTGCGCAGCAATTTGCGATGGATTTTGAGTTAGAAGACGAAGAAGGAAACCTTCATGAAGTGACACCTTTTACAAATAGTATTTATCATGATGAAGCGACGATTAGTTTTGATAACTTCTTCCATCAAGTTGGTCAAGGGAAGTCGTCCGATGCTGAAGTACTAACGGAAAATTCATTATTTGGTTTACCAGAAGGTAGTGCTTTCCAAGTCTTAGGTTCCGACAACGTATTCCATGCGGCACCGAAGATTTTATCGGAAGAAAAAGGCTATACAACTGCTGCTTTTCACGGGAACACGGGAACTTTTTGGAACCGTACAGGAACTTATCCAGGATTTGGTTACGAATATTTCTTTGATGACCATTACTATGATGTAAGTCCTGATCGAGTTTTAGATTATGGTTTGAAAGACAAATTATTCTTTAAAGACTCTGTAGAATATATTGAACAATTACCACAACCGTTTTATACAAAATTCCTAACTTTAACGAATCACTTCCCTTATCCATTAGAGGAAGAGAACGCAAGTATTCCAAAAGCGAATACTGGAGACGAAACAGTCAACCAATATTTCCAAACAATGCGTTACACCGACGAAGCTGTAGAAGAATTCTTTAGTTGGTTAAAAGAGTCAGGCCTGTATGAAAACTCTATTGTGGTGATGTATGGGGACCACTTTGGAAACTCAAATATGCGTAACCCACATCTTGCACCTTTATTAGGAAAAGACCCAGATGAGTGGGACGCTTACGACAATGCTCAAATGCAACGAGTTCCTCTAATGTTCCACATACCTGGCTATACTGAAGGTGAAATTAAAGAGACTTATGGTGGACAAGTGGACTACTTGCCAACTTTACTTCATTTACTAGGTGTAGAAACAGACCCTTATCTCTTTATGGGACAAGATTTACTCTCAGAAGAGAACGAACAATTAGTTCCACTTAGAAATGGAAATGTGCTGACGCCAGAATATCATTTCCTAGGTTCAGACATTTATGATGCTGAAACAGGCGAAGAGGTAACGGATTCATTAAGTGAATCTGAAAGAGAAGAATTAGCAGAGGTGGTCAGTCATGGACGTGATCGCTTGACGAATTCAGATAATCTCCTCAACTTAGATTTATTAAGATTCTACCAGCCTGTCACCTTAAAAGAGTGGGAACCGGTTGATTATATCTACAAAGAACAAATGGAACACCTAGAAAACCATCCGGATGCGGAAACAAGTTTACTTCATCAAAATGATGGAGAATCAACGATGGATTTATATGAAACAGATGCACCAGAATTACCAGAGAATCAACCTGTTGAAGAGAATGAAGAAGAAGCAGAGGCCGAAGAGGATACAACTTCTACTTCAGATGAGGAATCGACAACAGAAGAAGAATAAGTAAAATCAAAAAGCTTTAGACTCAAATCATCGGGTCTAAAGCTTTTTGCGTTTATAAATGGATCATTCATTCGATTGTTGGTTTAATCAAGATTCTATAGAAAACCCAAATACTTATTTATTGGAAAATTCTACAATTAATAAGAAATTTAGTCTTCAAAAACCCACTCCATCTCCCATGCGGCAGCTGCTTTGTCCATAAGGGCATTGACACTCTGTGTGGTTTTAATATGCGAATAATCTTTGCCGGTTAAAAGCATCTCAGACAGATTTTGCATTTCATAGCGTAGTCTGATATCTGAAGTTCCAGCCGAGAGGGTTTCTGTCTCTCCATCAGGATAAGTAATTAGTGCTTCGCTTGCATGAGGATAATCCATAACGGTGATATAAGCATTCTCACAGACCACTACTCCTTGTTTCGGTAATTTTCCTCTAAAGGACAAGACCACGTTGCCTAAAGTCCCGGCAGAGGTTGTGTAAGAAATGGTGCTCATCTCGTCGACGCCAGTTTCATAAAAATGAACTAAGGTACTGAAATCTTCCGGTTCAGCTTCTAAGAAGTATTGGACAAAGGATAAGGCATAGACACCGATATCTAAAAGAGCACCGCCACCTAAGTTAGGATTGAAAAAACGATTTTGTGGATCGGCTTCTTTTAAACTGCCAAAATAAGCAGTCGCTAATTTCAAAGCTCCGAATTCACCGCTGTTAATCCGTTGTTTCAGTTCTTGATAAAGCGGCATATGATAAATGGTCATCGCCTCAGCCACGACTAAGCCTTTTTCTTCGGCAATGGCGAGGACTTCATCAAGTTCTTGTTTGTTCATCGTAATCGCTTTCTCACATAAGACATGTTTTCCAGCTTTTAAAATTTGCTTCATGTTCTCAGCATGATAGCTGTTCGGCGTCGCTAAATAAATAATATCGATTTCATCATCAGTTAGTAAATCTTCATAACTCCCATAGGCTTTAGGCACATTGTATTCTTGAGCAAATTCCTCGGCTTTTTCTAAGGTTCTTGAGCCTACTGCGGTCAATTCTGCTTGTTCCGACTCAAAGACGCTGGCAAAGTCATGGGCAATTCCACCAAGTCCAATAATGCCCCACTTTATTGTTTTTGTCATTTTATTCCTACTTTCTAAAATTATTTTCATTCGTATTATACCAAGCGTAGCCCTAAAAAGTAAAAAAAGTGACTGATTGCACACGAATGTTCCCTTGATGGTTTTGAAAAGCGAAAAAATATGGTAAAATAAAGAGCAATTGGACATAACTTTTGGAGGTTTTAAAATGCGCTTAACGACTTTATTGCTAACACTATTTTTACTATTAACTGCTTGTTCTGGAAATGAAAATCAAGCCAATGAAAATGCAGAACAAGCCGTGGAAGAACCCACTGAAAACACACAAAATAATCAAGAGGATCATGAAGCAGATAAAGTAGAAGAAACCTCTGAAGAAGAACAACTCATTCAAAATCTTCCCAAAGAAGCTCATGTCGAGGATTGGAATCTTGTTTTAGTCAATCCTTGGGTCGCTTTACCGGAAGATTTTGAACCACAACTTGTTGAAGTGGACAATGAACAACGAATCGATGAACGAATTGTTGATGCTTGGAACAGCTGGAAAGAAGCAGCTTTGGAAGCTGGGCATCGTCTGTTTTTAGCTTCGGGACATCGAACGGTGGAGCGCCAAAGCAGTAATTTTGATCAACAAGTGAACGAATATCTAAATGAAGGGCTGTCTGAAGAAGAAGCGGTTGAAAGAGCCAAAGAGTATTTGACGGAGCCTGGACACAGTGAGCATCATACAGGTCTAGCGCTTGATATTGTGGATGAAGAGTGGATCATGGAAGGGCACGGTTTAATTCCCGAATATGATACCCAAGATTCACAACAATGGTTAGTGGATACTATGACTGATTATGGTTTTATTCTCCGTTATCCGAAAGGCAAAGAAGAAACGACAGGTATTGAATATGAATCTTGGCATTTCCGTTATGTAGGAGAAGAAAATGCGAAATTTATGGCCGAAAATGATTTGACTTTAGAAGAATACGTTGAGCTTTTACAGTTGCGAGATGAGCAGTAAAATATCTACCGGGACTAAGATAAAGAATCTGAGAGGATATAAATGCAACAACAAATGCGCAAGTTAAAAAAACAATGGCACAAATCTTGGAATAATTTTCTAGATCGATTAGTTTTAGTGTTGAAAATCACGCTCTCTTTAATTGTGTTGTTTTTTGGGATACTTTTCTTTATTATAAAGCCCGCAAAATTTATTGGTCACGAATCTTCAAGTTGGAGTGACGAAGCGGTGACCGCTGAAAATCAAAGTAAAGCAGAATTTGTGGAGACACTCACTCCACATGCTTTAGAAGCCCAGGAAACTTATGGCACTCGTCCTAGTTTGTTAATTGCCCAAGCAGCGTTGGAATCAAATTGGGGTACGAGTACATTGTCGACAGAATCGAACAATTATTTTGGAATCAAGGGTTCCGAAGAAGATACGAAATATGCGACAAAAGAATTTGATAATGAGGAATGGACACAAATAGATGCTTCTTTTAAACATTATGATTCCTTAGCAGACTCCATCAATGATTATGCCAACTTACTAAAACATGGAACTTCTTGGGATCAAGATTTTTATGGAGATGTTTTTGCAGCGAATGATTATAAAGAAGCGGCAGTAGCTGTTCAAGAAGCCGGTTATGCGACCGATCCAACTTACGCAGATAAGTTAATTCGAATTATTGAACAATATCAACTCTATGAATTAGATTTTTAAGCTGAGGATTTGGAAAATAAAAAAAGTATTTTATAGAAAAGGTGTGTAAAATGGTTAAAAATTTTAATCATCAAAAAACAATAGGAATCGTAGGTGCTATTCCTGATTCACAAGCTTTTATTTTTAAAGCGAATCAGTTGGGTTTTGAAACATACCTCTTATGTAAAACCGCCGAGGAAGCTTCGCTTATTGTTGGAGCTGACCAAGTGTTTATAGGGACGTTTGAGGATCAAAAAATCCAAGACGAATTTTTAATGCATTGTGATTTACTCGTCTATTATGATGAGACATTAAATGCGGCGGAGGTAGAAGAAGTCCAAAAAACGGTCATTGTACCTCAAGGGGACGATTTACTATCTATCGCGCAAGATCGTGTGTTGCAAAAAGCCTTTTTAGAGTCCTTAAGCGTTAATATTGCGCCTTATGTAACGATCGTAAAAGCGGAAGATATTGAAGAAGGGCTCCGAAGCATTGGCTACCCAGCTGTATTACGCACTAATCAAGTCAATCCTGAAAGCAAAAAGCAATCTTATTTTATTTATGAAGAAAGTGATATTGAAGAAGCCGCGGCTTTATTAAAGTATGGGACTTGTGTGTTGGAATCTTGGATTGTTTCCGAACAAGATTTATCGATCTCAGCTGCAAAAACAGCCAGTGGGGACTTGAAATTATTTCCAATCATTAAAAAAGAATATCGAAAAGATCGACTCTTTAACGTGCAAGTTCCGGCTGAATTGAACGAAGAATTAGCGCATGAAATTGAACGCGTCACGCACGTTATTTTAGAAAACATTGAATTTCGAGGGGTCACTACGATTGATTTTATTATTTCCCCTGCGGATGCACTATATGTTGGAAATATCTATCCTTATCCGAATATTTTGTCGCGCTATTCAGCAGAATACTGCACATTATCAACGACAGAGGCACATTTACGAGCGATTGCATCTTTGCCCATACCAGATCAGATTGACTGTCAAGTGCCTTATGTTTTCGTGCCCTTTTATGCCGATCAAACAGCGATGATTAATGAATTGCTGATGATCCAACCCGATTGGAAATTTACATTTTATCCAATCACTAAAAAAGATGAGAACAATATACAAGAAGCAGTGGGTCATATTCTACTCAAAACAGAAGATGTCAAGAAAACACTTGCTTTGCTCAAAGATGAAAATTATTAAAATGTATTTTTAAATCAATGATAGGGGAGAATCATTGGGATGGTTAAAAAGAAGCTAGACCAAATTGTTTATGAGTTTATAGTGAACCAAATTGAACGCGGTGATTTATTACACCGTGAACACATTACAGAACAAAATATTGCAGATACATTAGAAATCAGTCGGACACCGGTAAGAAAAGCTTTTGACCGCCTGGTTTATGATAATTACCTTGAAAACATTGAAAATGTCGGGGTACGGGTGAAAATGCAATCCTTAACGCCAACAGCTTTTCAAGAACGAATCGACTTATTCGAACGATTAGTAAACCATTACTTGTTTGACTTAGAAAAGGTAGAAGTTGCGTTCGAAGTCGAAACTTTATGGATGATGATTAAAAATATGAAAAGTGAAATGGATGACACAGCTTACGCTTTTGAAAAACAAGAATATGATTACTGGCTAGAGACCTTAAAATATAGCGATAACTATTATTCGAAAAAGGTACTGATGCAGACTTTAAAAGAATGCCTTTTTGATGATGGTGAAATTTATAGCATTATGAGAAAAAGCCGGGCTTTGAAAATTACGCATTACCAAGCGTTAGCTGAATATTTGAAAGAGATGAATTATCCGCGAGCAAGAAGAGAAATTCGGATCTTGCTCAATCAATTAAAGTTAAATGTGTTAGAAAAAGGAAAGTTTTATTAAATCTAATCAGAGAGTTATGCTAAAACGAAGAATTGTCTGTCACTTTTATAGCATAACTTTTTTTATTTTAAGAAGAGTAAAACACCTGTTAAGAGGTAGAATGAAACTCTTTTTTTAGGTATACTAAATAGGCAGAAATCGTGAAGTGGAAAGGAATTGGTGAGAGTGACTCATCTAAATAGTATCGTCTCTGGATTGAATAAGCGCCAAAAAGAAGCGGTTGTTACAACGGATGGCCCCCTGTTAATTATGGCAGGTGCCGGCTCCGGTAAAACGCGAGTGTTGACCCACCGTATTGCTTATTTGATTCATGAAAAGCAAGTGAATCCCTGGAATATTTTAGCTATTACTTTTACAAATAAAGCCGCAAGTGAAATGAAAATGAGAGTCAGTGATCTCGTTCAAGATGGAGGCGAGGATGTTTGGGTCTCAACGTTCCACTCTATGTGTGTTCGTATTTTGCGACGTGAAATTGACCGCATCGGGTATGACTCAAATTTTACGATCGCGGGTTCAAGTGAACAAAATACTTTAATGAAACGCGTATTAAAAACGTTAAACTTTGATACGAAAAAATTCCCTCCGCGGGCAATACTCTCAGAAATTAGTAATGCAAAAAATGAGTTAGTCGATGAAAAAGAATATGAAAATCAAGCCTTTAATTATTGGCAAAAAGCAGTCGCACAAGCTTATAAAGAATATCAAAGTGAATTACGTCGTTCAGAGTCGGTGGATTTTGATGACTTGATTATGTTGACCGTTCGCTTATTTGAAGAACATCCTGAAGTATTGTCTTATTACCAAAGTAAGTTTCAATATATTCATGTGGATGAATACCAAGATACCAACCACGCACAATATCGTTTAGTCCGTTTAATTGCTGAACGTTTCAAAAACATTTGTGTCGTAGGAGATGCGGATCAAAGTATTTATGGTTGGCGTGGAGCGGATATGCAAAATATTTTAGATTTTGAAAAAGACTATCCAGAAGCGCAAACGATTATGTTGGAGCAAAACTATCGTTCGACCAAAAATATTTTACAAGCAGCCAACACCGTCATTCAAAATAATTTAAACCGTAAAGAAAAAGCATTATGGACAGAAAATGAACCGGGAGACAAAATTACGGTTTATGAAGCGAATGATGAATATGATGAAACAAATTATGTGGCTGAGAAAATTGAAACCTTAATGCGTGAAAATAAAGCCTATTCTTATGATGATTTTGCGATTTTATATCGTACAAATGCAATGTCTCGTGTGATGGAGGAAACGTTAATCAAACGAAATATTCCTTTTCAAATCATTGGAGGAACGGGTTATTATGAGCGTAAAGAAATTCTTGATTTAATGGCTTATTTAACTTTAATCGTGAATCCGGCTGATAACTTGAGTTTCCGCCGTATTGTGAATGAACCTAAACGAGGGATTGGCGCTTCAACGATTGCCAAATTGAGTGAAATTGCTGATTTAAATGGTACTTCACTGTATGAAGCAGCTTTAAATGCGCAAGCCACCAACTTGTCCGCACGGGCAGCCAATAATTTAGAAGAATTTGCCTTTATGATTCGCGACTTTAGAAAAATGGCTGAATTTGTTTCCGTAACGGATTTAGTTGAGAGTATTTTGGATAAAACAGGTTATATGGAAGCCCTAAAAAGAGAGAATACATTAGAAGCAGAAGCGCGTATTGAAAACTTAGAAGAGTTTTACTCGATTACGCAGACATTTGACCAGTCTGATGCTGAAGACCATTCCCTTTTAACCTTCTTGACAGATTTATCTTTAGTTGCACCGACCGATGACATTGAAGAAGAAACTACAGAAGTTACCTTAATGACCTTACATTCAGCGAAGGGCTTAGAGTTTTCCGTTGTTTTCATTATTGGTGTCGAAAATAATATCTTCCCTTTAATTCGTCAAGATACGGACGATGATGATTTAGAGGAAGAGCGCCGTCTAGCGTATGTTGGAATTACGCGTGCAGAAGAAACTCTTTATCTCACCAATGCTTCTTCTCGTTTACTTTATGGTCGTCGTCAATACAATCCAAAGTCACCATTCATTGATGAACTGGATGAAGAAGTGACGGAGCAAGATTATGGAGCAGGGCGCCCAACTTATGCCACAGGCAATTATAATAATGCCTTTAAAAAGCGAACAGTGATTGAACCTACGCCAAAAAGAAAAAGCAATCGTAAAAAAGCAACCGTGACAAAAGCACCAAATGCTGGTACGGGTGCTGAAAATGTTTCTTGGCAAGTAGGCGATAAGGTATCTCATAAAAAATGGGGCATTGGGACCATTGTGCAAATTAAAGGGGAAAAGCAAGATATGCAGTTAAATATTGCTTTTCCAGAAGAAGGAATCAAGCCACTATTAGCATCTTTTGCACCAATTGAGAAAGTTTCAGATGAAGGATAAAAGAGGGAAAAAAATGAATGAATCGATAAAATTTGAGGACGCTAAACAGCGAGTAGAAGAGCTAGTACTTGAACTGAATCAATACAGTCATGAATATTATGTTTTAGATGCGCCTACTATTTCCGATACAGAATATGACCAACTATACCGTGAACTTGTGGAGTTAGAGCAAGCTTTTCCAGAATTAGTGAAACAAGATTCACCTACACAACGGGTAGGGGATGAGCTAATTTCTGGTTTTGATAAAGTCGAACACTCTAGCCAAATGCTATCGTTGGATAATGCTTTTAATTTAGAAGAATTACAAGCTTTTGACCGAAGAGCTCGTCAATTAGCGAATACGCCTTTCGAATATTTTGCTGAATTAAAAATTGATGGCTTAGCGATTGCACTCATTTATGAAGATGGTTTTTTAGTCCAAGCAGCCACGCGAGGAGATGGGATTGTAGGCGAAGATGTCACGCAAAATGTGCGAGCCATTTCTGCGATTCCCGTGCGCTTGCGCGAGAATGTCTCTGTGGAAGTTCGAGGCGAAGTTTATATGCCGAAAGAAAGTTTCGTCAATTTAAATCTCGCCCGTGAAGAAGAAGGGCAAGCAACTTTTGCGAATCCGAGAAATGCAGCGGCAGGTACTTTGCGTAATCTCGATCCCAAAATTACGGCATCTAGAAATTTAAGTGGCTTTTTCTATACGTTAGTGAACCCAGAGGAATATGGGGCAGAAACGCAAGAAGAAGCACTCGCATTAATGGATCAATGGGGATTGCGGACCAACCATCAACGTGAACGTTTTGAAACGATTGAAGCGATCTGGGCGTATATTGAGGATGCGGAGACGAACCGTCAAGAGCTCTCTTATGATATTGATGGAGTTGTTATTAAAGTCAATGAATTTGCAGTTCAAGAGCAAATTGGCATGACAGTTAAAGCTCCGCGATGGTCAATTGCTTATAAATTTAAAGCGGAAGAAGGGCAAACCATTCTCCGTGATATTGAATGGACAGTCGGGCGAACAGGTGTCGTGACACCAACAGCCATTATGGATCCAATTGTTGTTGCGGGGTCGACCGTTCAACGCGCGAGTCTGCATAATGTTGATTTGATTAAAGAACGTGATGTGCGCATCAATGACACCGTAGTGATCCATAAAGCAGGCGATATTATTCCGGAAGTGCTACGAGTCGTTTTAGATGAAAGACCTGCAGACAGCGAACCTTATGAAATTCCAGCTGAATGTCCTGCCTGTGGGAGTGAGTTGACGCATTTAGAAGATGAAGTGGCTTTACGCTGTATCAACCCCACTTGTCCTGCACAAGCTTCTGAACGAGTGATTCATTTTGCCTCAAGGAATGCCATGAACATCGATGGATTAGGTGAACAACGCGTTCGTCAACTCTTTGAAGCGGGTCTGATCAAGAACGTAGTTGATCTATATGACTTAACACCGACGCCTTTAATGGAACTTGAACGAATGGGTGAGAAATCTTCACAAAAATTAGTCAATGCTATTCAAGACTCAAAAGAAAATTCACTGGAGCGTTTACTCTTTGGTTTAGGGATTCGCCATGTCGGCTCGAATACGGCGCGTTTACTCGCGCAGAAATTTGAAACCATGGCGACTCTGATCGAAGCAACTTATGAAGAGGTGCTAAGTATTGAAGGAATCGGCGAGATTATTGCTGAAAGTGTCGTTTCATTTTTCGATAATGAGGATGCGCAAGAACTCATTGAGCAATTAAAAGAACGCC
>CAJUOQ010000046.1 GCA_910588235.1 uncultured Atopostipes sp.
TAGTGAAGTAACCATATCAGAAAGGGGTTCTTTTTTCATCACCTAATGGGTGATGAGGCAAACAAATATAAAAGCTATAAACTCAACGTTGACAAAACTTTTTAGAAAAACTATGAATTATTCAGGAACTAGAGAAAAAAATGATATTAATACTATATAAACATATCCTTATCAATCATTGATATGTGTGATCTCCCGAAGTTTTCATAATCAAGAACCGTACACCACGAATTGTGAGCCGAGTCATGAAGCTCACCTGAAACTCCATTAAAAATAATAAATAAGAAACAAAAACACTGAAATTCTTGATGAAAGATCTCAGTGTTTTTTAATTTGTCTTCCTAAATGAGCTTCTCATATTAATATTTATTGTAATGCGAAACCATTTTGAGATAGATTGTATATAAGTTGAAAAAATAAATGTTTATACAGAAAATATACTATTCTGAAGTTGATTGTGATATTTCCTTTGTGAGTTTAGTTCAGTATTTAATGTCCAAAGGGTTAGCTGACATCTTTCACTAATGCCGAGTGTTTTAAAGACTGTAGACAGAAAAGTTACTGATGGCAATGGTGTTGATTCAGCATTAACATAACTGTTTGTTTGCTATAATCTCCGAGTAGTATATGGAAAAATAATAGATGAAAAATTAAAAATACTTAAACTAACTACTAATCAAGGTTACAATAAGGTAAATTATGTAGTAGAGGATATAACCTTTCTGTATAGATAAAAATAACATCATATTACGGAGGCCAAAAATGATTGATGGAAAAAAATAAAAAAGAAAAGAAAAGAATTGGGTTTTAGTCAAAAAGATTTAGCAAAAGGTATTTGTACACAAGGAATCATAAGTAAAATTGAAAGAAATGAACTAAATCCTTCAGAAGATTTACTAGAAAGAATCACCCAAAAATTGAATATTGATAAAAACGAGTTACAAATGAGTAGAATCATTTTTAATAGAGAAGAAGAAATTAATACATTAAAAAATATGGCTATTGAATTTCATAGAAAAAAAGAATATCATTCAATTCCAATATTAATTTCTCAAAATAAAGAATTAGTATCTGAATCTATAAAGTACTCTAATCATTATGAAGTTTTCTTTAAATGGTTGGATGCAGAGATGAAATATCATTTAGAAGGAAGACCAAAAGAGGCAATTAAAATTCTCAATGATTTAAGAACGGAAGTTGAAGATATAGATGATGAACTAAAAGCCCATGTAATGATTAGTTTAGGAGCCATGAATTATATTATTCAAGAAAATAATCTAAGCATTGAAATATATAAAGAAGCTGAAAAGTACATTAATGAAAGTATACACTTTAAAACACAAGTACGATTTTTTTATAATTTTTCATTAGTATTGACTCGAAAAGGGTTCTACAATAAGTCATTATTAAAATGTACCGAAGCAATTGATATTCTAATAAAAAATGAGTCTATATACCTACTAGGTTATTTATATTACCAACTTGGATATGTATATAGTGATCAGAAAAAATATGATGAAGCACTTGAAGCATATCACATTGCTTTGGCAATCTTCAAAGTAGAAAACACTGTAAAGATGATTGCTATGACAAAATTAGAAATAGAAGAAATAGATAGTAGCATAAGTGATGATATTAAGATGGATGAAACAACCAATAAAGATTTGGCGTAATAATCCCTTTACTTATAAAAAATGGGGTTGAGACAAAAGCCTCCAAAAAACGACGAGAAATACATTAACTATTTCTGGTCGTTTTTTACTATGTACAATAAGGCAGATAAAAAAAGCTCCCTAATACAATATTAGCAGCGACACTAAATATTAAAGAGTACAATATACTATGATTCAAACTTTACTACCATTAGAATTTTTTACAAAAATCATTCATACTAAACTTTGTGCATATTATAAGTATTATGTACTTTACTTGTTAGGAGTCGGTTACTCAAATCAAGTATTGCATAATAGCATATTGAATAGAATATATTTCTAATATTAAGAATATATACTTGATATTATTTTTTGATTAGTATAAGATTAATTAAATATATTTTTTATTATATTCGATACATTAAAAAGTATATATATTAGAAAAACTTATAACCATCATAAATAAGTAAATATTACCAATCTGTTTATACATATTATTTTAACGAAGGATTAAGTGGTTGTAAATTAAATTAAGTCAAGTCCATAATCTTGTGTAAAATACTATACAATGTTTCAACGTTCTCTTACTGATCAAACTTAATATATTTTCTTGTAGAGCTGAGCCATTCGTCATGCGTGTCCATAAGGACAGCACCAATTAACCGATTAGCTGATGCACGGTTAGGAAAGATACGAATAATCTTTTCTCTTCGTCGTACTTCTTGATTCAATCGTTCAAGAAGATTCGTGCTTTTCAGCCTATTGTGACCATGGCCGATAACTGTATATTGAAAGGCATCTTCGAAGCCATTATCCAAGATCTCACAAGCTTTTGTGTATTTGGTTTGGTCGATATAGTCGGCAATGAGGCGATTTTTAGCGTCTCGTGCTAAGTCGATATCTGTGAACTTAAAGATAGCCTTCACCGCCTCTCGAAAAGGTTTTGAGTTTTTCTTGGGAATGGTCGTAAAGATATTCCTTAAGAAGTGCACTTGACATCTTTGCCAACTTGCGTTGGTAAATGATTTACGAATCGCAGAGACTAATCCTTTATGAGCATCAGAAATGATGAGTTCAGTTCCTTGTAAGCCGCGTTCCTTGAGGTATTCAAAGAAGATAGACCAGGTGTCGTCACTTTCTTCATTTTGAATCATGAAGCCAATGACTTCGCGATCACCATCTTTGGTTATTCCAATCGCAATATGACAGCTTTTAGAAAGCACTCGATGGTCCTCACGGACTTTTATGTAGAGAACATCTGTCATCAGATAAGGATAATTCATCCCTGAGAGTGAACGATTCTGCCATTCGTTGACCATTGGGTCTAGCTGTTCAGTGAGGCTGGAAACAAAGGATTTTGATACAGATTTTCCGCAAAGTTCTTCAACGATTTTAGAGACTTTACGAGTAGAAACACCCGAAACATACATCTCCAGCATGGAAGCAAGCAGTGCTTTTTCATTTCGCTGATAACGTTCAAACACCGTCGGTGAGAATTCACCGTCACGTGTTCTTGGCACTTTTAATTCAAGTGTTCCTACACGAGTCGTAAAATCTCGCTCATAGTATCCATTTCTTTGACTCTGACGACTGTCGGATCGTTCGTAATCATCAGCTTGAATGTATTCTGTTCGCTGGTTTTCCATCAATTGATTGAATACTGTAGTCAAAATGTTTTTAGACACATCATCTTTTACCGAATGTTCAATAATACTTTGAACCTCTTCACTGTTCAGTGTAAAATGTACTTGGGTCATATAAAGTCCTCCTAGGTATGTTTTTGTGGTTAAAAACATTGTACCGTAAAAGGGCTCTTACATGGCCTTTTATCTTTTACACAATTATATGGACTTTATCAGATAGCATATTATATTTTATTATCATGACATTGCTTTATTTAGGAAATATTTTCTTAGTATTTAACTTCTTGGCAAGAACAAATACGTTGCTAGTGTTAGCTATTTCTTTATTAATTGCTATGAGCAGTCATAGATTTGCTAACTGGTTGATTAAGCTCATTTTCATAGACAGTTACTAAATATTCTTTACTTAATAAAGGGTTTTGGTAGAAATGAACATAAATTTTTGTTACATTGAAACTAACGATGTAAGCGTTTAACATTTAGTTAAATTTGAGGAGGATTTTATTAATGGCTTATCAAACAGTCAATCCGTACACGAATGAAGTCGTCAAAGAATATCCAGATGCGACCGATCAACAATTAGAAGATGCGTTGCAAAAGGGCCATGAATTATATGAAACGTTTAGAGAACAGGATGTCACAGAACGAGCAGACATGCTACGTCAAGTAGCAGCGAAAATCCGTGAGCGTTCGGATGAGATGGCACGTCAACTTACAATTGAAATGGGTAAATTATTACCGGAGGCAGAAGGTGAAGTTGAATTATGTGCGATCATTGCAGAATGGTATGCAGAGAATGGGCCAGAGATGTTGGCGCCCGAAGAAATTGAAACAGGAGCCAATGGAACGGCAGAAGTTCACTATCAATCAACCGGTGTAATTATGATGGTTGAGCCATGGAATTTCCCATATTACCAGATTATGCGTGTCTTTGCACCGAACTTTTTAGTTGGAAATCCGATGGTCTTAAAACACGCTTCCAACACTCCGGGATCCGCGCAGCTAATGGCTGACGTGATTTTAGAAGCGGGTACACCTGAAGGTTCATTAACGAACTTATTCTTAGATTATGACCAAGTGGCCGATGCGATTGCCGATCCTCGTGTTCAAGGCGCTGCTTTAACGGGTTCTGAACGTGGTGGAAAATCGATCGCGACCACAGCCGGAGAGAATTTGAAACAAACAACGTTAGAATTAGGCGGTATGGATCCTTTCCTTGTGTTATCAGACGCAGATATGGACCAGGTAGCCGATATTGCTTGGCGTTCACGGATCTATAACGCAGGGCAAGAATGTACTTCTTCTAAACGTTTTATTGTGATGGAAGATGTCTATGACGAGTTTGTCGAACGCCTAAAAGATAATTTCAGTAAGTTAAAACCAGGCGATCCACTCGATCCTGAAACGACTTTAGCGCCGATGAATACGAAGGACGCGAAAGAAGAATTACAAGATCAAGTCGATGAAGCCATTGAAGCAGGGGCTCAAGTGGTCTATGGGAATGAAGAATATGACTTAGAAGGACAATTCTTTATGCCAACGATCTTAACAGATATCGATCGTGATAACCCAGTCCATAAAACGGAACTATTTGGTCCGGTCGCCGTTGTTTATAAAGTTGCTTCAGAAGAAGAGGCGATCGAATTGGCGAACGATTCTCCTTACGGTTTAGGAGGCATTGTCTTTGCGGGAGATGCCGATCATGGTGCAGAAGTTGCGGAGAAGATCGAAACCGGTATGGTGTTTGTCAATAACATCCGCTATTCTTTACCTGAATTACCATTCGGAGGCGTTAAACGGTCAGGTTACGGGCGAGAAATGAGTCGTACCGGTCTGATGGCATTTGTCAATGAGAAATTAATCATTAAAGCAGAAGAACCAGATATGGATAATTTAGCAGGCGGTTTAATCGCCACCCAAGATCTCGATTAAAAAAAGTTGATCAATCAGCTGCTAGCATCCTTTCGAGTGATGTTGGCAGCTTTTTGTTTTTCTTAAAAGGAGTAAATGAAAGCAAGAATATAAGTATAGGAGCAGTCGAAGTGACAGAACATAAATTCACGCTTTATAATTTAAATACGCATCAACTTATAGAACAGCAATTAATCCATGAGTTGAAAAAGGGGCTCCCAGGGTCGCTAACGTTGCAGGCTTATAATTTTTCGCGAGCAGGCAACAGTCTATATGCGCTATTAAGACGGAAACAAGCGGCAGATTCATTTGAATGGTTGACTTTGCGCTTGGCCGATCATCCTTTATGGTTGAAAGAAGCCCAACAACTGTTCATCAATTTTGGGAATCCGGCTGATCTAAAAGGAATCGCTCAAAAAGTTGCTCATTTATTTAAACAGCCAGCGGTTAATGATTATTTTTACAAATTGTCTTCTTTAGAGATCGCTGTTTTACAATTTTTAGATGCTTGTCAAAAAGAAGGTATGATCTGGGCCATTCGATTACCGTCAGAAGTGTTTGCGGCGCGGAAGCAGTTAACCTTTGATTTAAAACAGGATTTTCTAGAAACGGATTTATTCTTGGGGAATCGCAATAATCTGAATACCTTATTATTGCCAGTAGAAGCTAAGAAATACCAAGCTGAACTCGGCCTACTATTTGGTAGGAATTTATTATTTTCTCAGTTTGCTCGAGGCGACTTGTTACGCTTATTGCCGACCAACCAATGGATTCAACCATTGATTGAATATGGTAAAGATCAAACGCAGGACTGGCAGGAACAAATCGCCAGTGAATATGGGAAACAGTTGCTAGAAGTTTATGAAAAAGGGAAGAAGGACTCTTAAATTTTTAAAAAATAGCAGGATTAAAAAAAGGAGTTATCTGCTTTGAGATAACTCCTTTTTGTTTATATATTTTCTTTAAGCCAACAAAGCATCACATTAGTCCTTGTTATTGTTTAACTTTAATTCTGCGCGTTCACTAAAGAACGTCTGATAAGCAAAGTAAGTAGCAATAAAGACGGTGATACTTGCGGCCGCAATCATGACAAACATGACCATGATCTGATACAAAATAGCTTTTGTTGGTGTTACGCCTGCAAAGAGGAGTCCCGTCATCATCCCTGGTAAAGAGACGAGCCCCATTGTTTTGGCTTGGTCGATCGTCGGGATTAATCCTTCAGAAATCGTCTGTCGAATCAGGCCAAGCGACGCTTCTCGGGGCGTGGCTCCTAAAGCAAGTCTTTCTTGGACACGTTGGTAATTGTCCGTAAAAAAGTTGACTAAGTTCGAGTAAGCAACGCCGACCGCTGACATTGAATTTCCAACGATCATCCCTGTAATCGGAATGACTTGTGAAGGGACAAATTTCAATGAACCAGAAAATAATAGAACACCTAAAATAATTACCGTTGTAATCCCGATGGAGATGAGCGCGATACGAAAACTATTTTCAATATTCTCACCTCTTTTGGAAGCATTCCAGGAAGCATTTAAAATAATGATCAGGATCGCCAGCAGACTGACATAAATACTATCTATATCAAATATTTTGGTCAACACAAAGCCAGCAATACTTAACTGAATAAATGCTCTTAAAGCAGCGACAATAATGTCTTTCCCAAACCCTAACTCTTCTTTATAAGAAATAAATAAACTCAGTAAAACTAAGACAGAAGTAAAAAGCAATGATAAAGGAGTTATTTGTAAATCACTCATTGTTAGCCTCCTTTGGCAAGTTTTTTAATTCTGCACGGTCCGTAAAGAGCGATGGATAAGACAAGATCGTCACTAAATAAGAGGAAAGGGTTGCCGTTGAAATTTGCGTAAAGATAATCATAATCTGGTACGCTACAGCAATTAGCGGCGAAACTCCTGCAAATAATAACCCATTCATTGTTCCGGGAAAGGTGACAATACCTAAGGCTCTTGCTTTATCAATAATCGGAATTAATCCATTTGAAATACTCTTTTTAATAATGCTCTGCGAAGCTTGTCTAGGAGTGGCTCCTAGGGCGATTTTTTCTAAGATCTTTTCTTGATTATCGTGATATAAGTTTTCTAAGCTGGAAAAAGAGAGCCCAATCGCCGTCATTGAATTTCCGGCAATGGTTCCAGCGAGCGGTACGATTTGTGATGGTTGGAATTTAATGGCTTCAATCAACACTAAAAGAGTCAGCGTTCCCACCGTGGTTAAGGTTAAAGCAAATAAAGAAATTAAAAAACTATGGTCAAAGGCAGCGCCTCGCTGTTTAGAATTCCAAGCCGCATTTAATAAAATCACGGCAATCATTGCGAAAGTGACCCAATTGTTATCTAATTGGAAAACTTCTCGTAAAACAAAGCCGACAATGACTAATTGAACGGTCGCTCGTACAGCCGCAATAACGATATCTTTTTCTAGTTTCAGTTTTTCTTTATAAGAAATTGAAATACTAATAACGACTAAGATAAAAGTTAAGAAAATAGATAAAGGAGTGGCTTGTAAAGCATTCGCATCCATTATTCATCTTCCTCGCTTTCTTCCGGATCGTCACCTGTTTGTTCTTCTTGTTCCTTTTTACTTAAATCTTCTGTTTTTTCGATTTCAATGACGCGGTCTGTTTGCTCATACTCCTCATCTAAATGGGTGACTAACACCATACTGATGTCGGTATCTTTTGTATAATCTTTCAACCAATCCCACACGATCTCACGCGTGTTACGATCGAGTGCACTGGAAATCTCATCTAATAAGATCACTTTCGGTTGGATCATTAAATTTCGAATAAGAGCAACACGTTGTTTCTCTCCACCTGAAAGGGTATCAATCTCTTTGCTTAAATAATCAGGTGCTAAGTCGAGTTCTTTTAAATACTGTTTTGCTCGTTCTTCTTCAAATTCTTCTCCGCGAATATCAAAAGGAAACTGCAAGTTGTCTTGGACGGTTTGCCCAAAAAGCGAAGGGCTTTGAAAACAATAGGTAATTTCTTTTCGGATATCCGTGGGTTCATAATCATAAATATCTTGAGCTTGGTATTGATAATCCCCCGAAACCTTTAAGTTTGGATTCAAAATTTGTGCCATATATTTTAAGATGGTACTTTTTCCACTACCAGAAGGGCCTTTAATCCCTACAAACTCTCCTTTTTTTAAAGACAGAGAAAAGTCTTCAATAATATTTAAAGAGTCTGTCCCAATCTTTAAATGCTCAATATCAATTATATTTGTCATTTGACTGCCTCCATTATCCTAATTGTTCTTCTTTTTCATTATAACCAAAATACATATATTATGAAAATAAAGTACTTTAGAATCGATTTAATTAACAATAGATATAAAAAAACCTACCCAAATTGGGTAGGTTTACTCGGAATTCAATCCTATTTTGTTTTATCTTCTTCTAATTAATACCAACCTTTTTCTTGCCAGAATGCTTGAGCTTCTGTCCATGAACCGTAACGTTCTTCAACGTATTTTTGAGCAGCTTCTTCTTGTTCTGCTGGTGAAGCACCGTATTCAATTAATGTTGGGTTTAATTGGTAACGACCGTAGTATCCACCTGCTGGGTTATAAGCATCATATGAACCATTTGATTCACGTTGTGCAATCCATTCTTTCGCTTCTGCTTCTGAACCACTTGCTGGAGCTTCAGCCGCTGTATTTTCAGCTGGCGCTTCTTCGGCAGGTGCTTCAGTTGTTTCTTCTGCGACAGGTGCTTCTGCTTCTTCAGCAGGAGCCTCTACTTCTTCAGCTGGCGCTTCTTGTGTTTCTTCAACGGGTTCTTCTACTGCTTCTTCAACCGGTGCAGTTGTTTCTTCCGCTTGAGGTTCTTCTTCTAATTCAAATGTTTGAACTTCATGTGTCGCGTTATCTTCTACAGAAACGGTATCTGCTTCTGCTGATAAGTGAAGAGTATTTCCAGCAATAATTAAATCACGGTTTGCGATCTCGTTTACGTCAACAATCTGACCGACTGAAATGTCCAATGCTTTTGAAATTGTTCCTAAAGTGTCTCCCCATTGGATCGTATAGCTTGTTTCTCCGTCAGTCGTTTGGATATCGTTTTTCACTTCTTCTACAGTACGTGCTTCCCATCCTGCTGCTTCAGCGTCAATTGTTCCACTTACTGCGAATGCTCCTGTTAATGCAGCGGTAGCTCCGAAAGTTAACAAACCTTTTCTAACTAAATTCATTTGTATAATATACTCCTTTTAAAAAGTCTAAGTTTCGTTTCTGACAATCAATTATCCAACGAGGCGCTCGCCTCATTGAGTTAGTACTTTACCATAAAAAAATTGGAAAAAAAGGGCATTACAGGCTTTGTGATGAATTGGTATTCTTTATGTAGTTTTTTGCAATTCTTATGTAATATTCGTTATCCATTGTTACAAAGAATGCGATATGTAAGGGTATTTGACGATAATAAGGGCTTTATTTTTCAGTTTAAAAAATAGTTGGTTGAGGAGATAGATGCAGGCACAGATGGCTAAAAGGGGAAAAAGAGCTAGGGTTCTTTAAGCATTTTCTTTCAGCTTGTTCCTCCTCAATGTTATTCTATGCATATGTGTATAAAAGAAGAATAAAAAATAAGAGAAGGAGTTTATTGAAATGACCAAGACTAAATTAATTGATATGGATAGAATTCAATCATTGACAAATATGGATGAGATTAACCAAATTGTGGATAAGACTTTTCGCGAATTTGGCCGTCGTCGGATTAAGAATCCAACAAAAGTGACTTTAGATTTAGGAGATAGCAGCGACTGGCCGGATTATGAAGGGTATATGAATGCGATGCCTGCTTATATTGAATGGTTAGATGTTGCGGGGATCAAGTGGGTCGGTGGTTTTGATGGGAAACGTAAAGAAGCGAATTACCCCTATATAACAGGGATGATTCTTATGATTGACCCTCAAATGGGCACTTTTGAAACGATATTGGATGGTTCCTTTATTACAAACATGCGGACGGGCGCTCAAACAGCTGTTATCCTGAAAAATTTAGGTTTTGAACGCGATCAAGACATCACGATTGGCTTATATGGGACAGGCATGCAGGCGAAGACTTCACTGATGGCTTTAAGCGAATGGTATAATATTCAGGAAGTTAAATTATCGAACCATCGTTATGAAAGTGTTCCGCCTTTTATCGATGAAATCGAACATTTAATAGACGGTTCGATAAACTATAAAGAAGATCCTGCAGAGGCGAGCGATGCGGATGTCGTGATTACGGCGACTAAAGCGGAAGAACCGATTATTCATTCTGAATGGATTAAACCCGATACCGTTCTTATCCCTCTAGGTTCTAGTCATGAGATCGACAATCAAACCATCGCCGATGCGAACTATATTATTGTCGATCATGCGGGTCAAGCAGCGCATCGTGGAGCTTTGGCCGATGCTTTTTCTAAAGATATTATTGACCAAAATGATATTGACGCAACCATTGGGAGTTTAGCGAGCGGACGAACCCAATTAGGCGATCTATCCGGCAAAACGGTCATCGCAGTTCCTATTGGGATAGGCGCACACGACGTCGCGGTAGCGGGTGTGATTGCTAAACGAGCGCAAGAAGAAGACATCGATGAAGAGTTTGAGTTTCAACCTTATTAAATCATTGTTTTTATATACAATTATAAAATAATAGTTGTTGCGAGTCAGAAGACGGGAGATGTGACGAGCAGATCCGGGTTTGCTTGTCACAACTAGCGATCTGTGGCTCGCAAATTTTCTTTTGGTATCACAACTCTAAATCTATGACACACAAAGGTATATTTGCTTGTCACAAGTTGTGGTTTATGACGAACAAATGCGTTAATATTAACATTCAATACTATAATGATGAGCGCAATAATGAGGGTTGAGGTCATTGAAAATTAGAACGAAATTAAAATAAAGTTAAGAAAAACACATAAAACCCTTGCCTTCAAAAATTATCTCTGCTAGGATATCTCCTAACAACAAAAATATAGAAAGAAGGTGCAAGGATGGAAATGCAAATGAATGGTCATTCAAAAGTGGTTTCAACTCTTTGTGCCTTTTTCATTCAAATTTTAATTATTATTAAGTAGCGGATTCTAACATTTTTGGAAAAATGTTTAGAGTCCTATTTTCGTTAATTTAAACGGGGCTCTTGATAATAAAAAACCAACGAGCCGAGTCGAAAGGTTCGTTGGTTTTTTTGTTGTTAAAAATATGTGGAGGGGATAGTCAATGAATAAACGAGATATACGACCAAAAACGGTGTGGAGAATTGCGGGAGCACTTATCGCTTTCTTACTTGGATCGGGATTTGCCAGTGGGCAAGAAATTTTTCAGTTTTTAACGTCTTATGGATATAAAGGAATTATTGGTTCACTCATTTCACTCGTTCTTTTTTGTCTCGTCTCTGGCATTTTAGTGAAATATGGATTTAAACACTTAAAAAACCAAGACAAAGAATCCAGCAATCCTTATACGTACTATTTAGGAAAAGTCTTCGGCAAATTTATGCAATGGTATACACCATTCTTTGCTTTTTTAATTAATATTGTCATGATCTCAGGAGCGGGCGCTGCAATGAATCAATATTTTGGTTTCAATATAACGACTGGAACTGTACTGATGACAGTCATTGTATTGTTTTCTGCTCTGTTTGGGCTAAATAAATTAATAGATATTATTAGTTTGTTAGGCCCATTGACTGTCTTCTTTTCAATGTTGATTGCGGTATTGATTTTAATTCAAGACCCAGGAAATTTTTCACAGGCAGAGGGGGTTATTGCAACGACAGAAATGCCCTTTGGAGCAGGAAATAGCACGGCTTTTTGGTTACTCGGATCCATTTTATTTGTTGCTTATAACATTGTGGCGGGGGTTCCTTTTATGACCAGTTTAGGTTTAGAGGTTCAAAATAAAAAAGAAGCTTGGTTAGGAGGAATTTTTGGTGGAATCGGCCTTATGGCGTCAGCTATTCTTTTAAATATTGCTATGCTCGGCCATATCGAAGAACTTGTAGGTTTAGAAATACCTGTTTTATATCTAGCGCAAAGAATATCACCAATCTTAGGTTTTATTTTTACCCTTAGTTTGCTTGGAGGGATTTTTACCACTTCGGCCCCGATGCTATGGACCGTCGTCGACAGTATCACTCAACCAGAAGCGAAGACAAGGACGAAAAAAATTCTCTTAGTCTTGGTATCTATTGTGACGTTGATTGGCGCTCAGTTGCCATTTGGCACATTAGTGAATATTGTGTATCCCTTTACAGGCTATTTTGGAATTGTAATGATCCTTCTTATTATCGGACGCGAAATTTATGACCACGTAACTGCTAAGAAAGGAGCACGTGTAATTTATGGAACGACAGAAGACTGAATCTCAACGGATGATTGAAAAGGCTGAATCGATGTATGCACCTGCGGGACAAATCCGCTATTATGATATGGTATTAAGGAAAGGAAAGGGGGCGCTCCTCAAAGATATAGACAACAACGAATATGTTGATTTATTGGCGAGTGCTTCAGCGACAAATGTTGGACATTCCCATCCAAAAGTGATTGAAGCGATGAGTACACAAGCTCAAACCATGATTCATTATACACCGGCTTATTTTTATAGTGATAAAGTCATTGAGTTAATGGAAAAATTAATTGAGCTTACTCCCGGAAATTTTGAAAAACGTGTCTTGTTTGGGAACTCTGGATCGGATGCGAATGATGGGATTATTAAATTTGCCCGCGCCTATACGGGACGACAAACGATCGTATCCTTTAACGGGGCTTACCATGGTTCAACTTATGGTTCGATGACGCTTTCAGCAGTTAGTTTAAATATGCGTCGAAAAATGCAACCTTTAATGTCCAACATCCACTATCTCCCTTACCCGAATAGGTATCATCGTATGGAAGGCGAGACAGAAGCTGAACTAACAGAACGCTATTTAGGTTATTTTCAAGAAGCTCTCGCAACTTATCTTCCTGTAGATGAGATTGCTGGCGTTATTATTGAACCCATTCAAGGAGATGGAGGATTTATCAAACCGCCGCAAGAATACATGCAAAGATTGTATGATTTCTGCCAAGAAAATGGCATAGTCTTCGCCGTTGATGAAGTCAATCAAGGATTGGGACGGTCTGGAAAAATGTGGGGAATCGATCACTTTGACATTGCGCCGGATATTATGTCTGTAGGTAAATCTTTAGCAAGTGGTATGCCGCTGTCAGCGATTGTAGGGAAGAAAGAGATTATGGAAAGCCTAGAGGCACCGGCACATCTGTTTACTACCGCTGGTAATCCCGTTTGCTGTGCAGCTTCCTTGGCTACTTTAGAGGTTATTGAAGAGGAAAATCTCGTTGAAAAATCCCGAGAACAAGGGGAATATGTTCGGAATCGACTAGAAGAAATGCAAGAACGCTTTGACTTCCTTGGCGATGTACGGATCTTAGGTTTAAATGGTGGGATTGAGATTGTTGAATCAAAAGCTTCTAAAATAGAGGATAACGAAGCAGCTTCTAAGATTATCACGCATTGTTATCGAAAAGGTGTTTTAATGATCACCGTGGCGGGAAATGTTCTCCGTTTCCAACCTCCACTAGTGATTACAGCAGAACAACTCGACTATGCTTTAACTGTTTTAGAAGATGCCTTCACTCAACTGGCGACAGGAAATATTACTATAGATTCAGACCGAAAAATCGGCTGGTAAGATAGAGGATTAAGAATAATCGAGATTAAATATAGCCTTCACTAAGCATTATTGTTCTTAAAACAAAAAATTAATCGAGTAGGACGAAATAAATCGTCCTCTCACACCACCAGACGTACGGATCCG
>CAJUOQ010000047.1 GCA_910588235.1 uncultured Atopostipes sp.
GAAATCTATACCAAAAATTCGGGAATTAGTCCCCGAGAACTATTTTACACATACGATACAAAATTAAAGGCAAAGGAGCTATAGGGCTCACTTTGCCGAATCTTATTTTTATTTAGATATTATTCCCAAAACCAGTGATGGTTTTCTTTTTCTAGTAATTCATAAGCTTCCTTTGGACCATTCGTATTGACCGGATATTTAAATAAGTCGCTCGGATCTGCTTCCCAAGCTGTCCGGATAGCATCGATATATCTCCAAGATTCTGCTACTTCTTCCCAGTGTACAAAGCTTGTTTTATCGCCTTGTAAAGCATTCAGAATCAATTTTTCATAATCATCGGGGATCGAGTTTTCTATTTGATAGTCTAAAGAAATAGGTTCTGTATTGAATACATGACCGACTTGTTTACTATTCAGTTGTAACGCTAATCCTTCTGTTGGTCCAATATGAATCGTTAAAACATTTTCTGAAAGTTCGTCGGCATCAAAAAGCGAAGACTCATCGTTTTTGAAAACAACATCGACTCGGGTGCTTTTTCCTTTCATACGTTTTCCAGTACGAATATAAACAGGGGTATTTGCCCATTGTTCATTTTCAGACTCGACTTTTCCGGCAATAAAAGTTTCAACAATAGAGCCTTCGTTGACTTCATTTTCAGATAAATAATCTAAAATACCCGGAGCGTCTGGAGAAGTAGTATATTGCCCGCGGACAAATTTATCTTTTATATTCTGACTGTCGAGTAATTTTAGATTTTTTAAAGCATTAACTTTTTCTTTTGTCACATCTTCTGAATGATAAGACTGGGGTTCATCCATTAAGAGCAGGCTAACAATTTGTAAAATATGGTTTTGGCCCATATCGCGTAGCGCGCCACTTTGCTCATAGTAAGCTCCACGATCTTCGACTCCGATATCTTCGGCCAGTGTTACCTGCATATTTGAAATAAACTTCTGATTCCATAAATGTTTAATAAGAGGATTCCCAAAACGAAGCGTCATTAAAGATTGCACCATTTCTTTTCCTAAATAGTGATCAATACGATAAATTTGTTCTTCATCAAAGGACTCTAAAATTTCGTTATTGAGTTCATTTGAATTTTCATATTCTGTTCCAAATGGTTTTTCAATAATTACTCGGTTAAAGCCGTTTTCAGTCACTAATCCTTCTTCACGTAGGTGAGAAGTGATCGTGCCAAAAAAGCTGGGGGACATAGATAAATAAAACACCCGATTACCACCGATTTCGTATTCTTCATCGAGGGTATTGGCTAAATGAAGTAACGTTCGATAGTTCTCGGTATCTTTCACGTTATGTGATTGGTAGCGAAAATGACTAGCAAATTCTTCTGCATGTTGATCAGAAACTTTGATGTCATCAATAGCGTCTGTAACTATTTCTTGGTAATAGTCATCAGACCATTCTCGACGGGCAGTGCCTATAACCGCGAAATTTTCGTTTAAATAATTTTCTTTATACAATTTATAAAGAGCTGGATACAATTTCCGATAGGCTAAATCACCTGTCCCTCCGAATATAATAAATAATGCTTTTTGGTTTTGAGACATTATCGCTATCTCCTTTTCTAATTGACTTACTTTCATTTTACTTTTTATTTCTTTCTGAAGCAACTTTCTGGACGGAAAGATTTTATATTTACGAAATATGCACTAGCGATACGAAGCGGACTTTGGTAGAATAGGTTTCGAAATCCAGATAGGAGAGATAGAGTATGACAAATACTTTTGAACAATTTAAGCTACAACCTTACTTATTAGAAGCTATTGATGAGTTAAATTTTAAAGAACCAACTGCTATTCAAACCGAAGTCATCACACAAGTTCAATCGAATCGTGACATCATTGGACAATCGAAAACAGGTTCAGGAAAAACCCATGCTTTTTTATTACCTCTTTTGAATCAATTAAAAGAAGAGGCGAACGAAGTACAAATCGTTATTACCGCGCCTAGTCGTGAATTAGCGGAGCAACTATACCAAGCAACTATCCAATTAACCGCACATGCACCTTGGGAGATCCAAGTTTCACGTTTTATGGGCGGAATGGATAAAAATCGCCAAATTGAAAGCTTGCAATCCTCACAACCAGACGTAGCCATAGGGACACCGGGAAGATTACTTGATTTAGTGAAATCGAATGACTTAAAAACATATACTGCTTTTGCGATGGTCGTAGACGAAGCAGATATGACCTTAGATTTAGGTTTCCTCGAAGAAGTGGATCAAATTGCTGGAACATTGTCATCGACTAGTCAGTTTTTAGTCTTTTCAGCTACGATTCCTCAAAAATTACAACCTTTCTTACAAAAATATATGAATGATCCATTGAAGATTGAAATTGAAAACAAAGAAATTATTTCAGACTTAGTCGATAATTGGCTAATCTCAACAAAAAATAGAGATCGATTTAATCTTATTTATGATTTGTTGACGATTGGGAATCCTTATCTCGTGTTAATCTTTGCGAATACAAAAGAAACAGTGGAAGAATTAGCGAAAAAGCTTGCAGAAAAAGGACTCAATGTGGGAACTTTACATGGTGGACTTGATTCGCGTGAACGTCGTAGAATGATGCGTAGTATCCATCAATTAGATTATCAATATATCGTGGCGACCGATCTCGCAGCTCGAGGAATTGATATTGAAGGGGTATCACACGTTATTAATGCGGAAGTGCCTCAAGACTTATCTTATTTTGTACACCGAGTAGGGCGTACGGGAAGAAACAACATCCCTGGAATTGCGATTACTTTATATTCGCCCGGAGACGAAGAAGATATTCAGACGATTGAAAATATGGGGATTACTTTTGAAGAAAAGACCATTAAAAATCATGAAATTGTCGATGCACCTCAAAGAAGAAGCGACCGCAAGAAACCAAAACAGCCCTTAGAATATGACGCTGAAATCGAAGGAATGGCGCATAAAGCGAAGAAAAAGATTAAACCAGGATATAAACGTAAAATTCGAGCAAAACGCCGTAAGAAAAATCAGCAAAAAAGACGACAAGAAAATCGTCGTAACAAGAACAAACGACGTCGATAATAAAGAAGGACTTTACTCTCGAAAGTAAAGTCCTTCTTTATTACATGCTCAATTTTTAAGAAAATTATTCCTCATCATGATCATGATTATTTTGTTTTTCCATCCGTTTTTTCATTTCGGTAATACTCATATAGTAGAAGACTAAAGACGCTCCAAAGATCACTTCAAATTGAAAGGAGATCGGATAGATTACAGCACTGATTAAATGAACAATCAATGTCGGGAGAATGGTCGCAAGTAAAGCGATCTTTGCACTTTGGCCGAAACGTAAAGCTGTCCGACGATAAATAGAAATTAAATTCGCAAAAAGAGCTAAAGGGAAGAACTGGAAAACAAAAAGGAATAAATTAAAAATAAAAAGAAAGATAACGAAAAAGATGATCATCCCTGGTGATAGATCCCCCACGCTATCGATCATGCTTTTTAAATCTCCTGTGGTAAAATGTTCTAAAGCTGAATATTGAATCGAATAATCTTGACCCATCATATTGAGATAGATTTCATCCTGCAATAAACCGACAGAAAGAGGCACAGAAGTTGTGTTCATATTGCGGTTGATTGTCTCAGAATTGACTTGATCTTCCGTATCGAAATATAAAATAATACTATCTGTTTGGTAAATATAACTATCGGCATCACTCTCTAATTCATTATCTACCAATTCAAAATCTGGAATTGATTCTTTGACTTCATTAAAATCGTTGATAATGTTTTGACCGATCGGTAAGAACTCAAATAAAGATAACAAAGTGACCGCAAAAGTTAATAATAGAGCAAGTGAGAAAAAGTGTGCGTTTTTCATATTTCTTCCGGTATATATTTCCTTTGGTTTTGTAAAAGCCGTTTTTACATAATTAATCATTTGATAACTCCTTAATCTATTCAAACATACTCCTTTAGTTTAGCGAAAGGCTTAGTAAAAGTAAATGAAGCTCGCAAATATTTTGTTTGATTATTTTGTGAAAATAACAGAAGCAATCCATTCAGTTTGAGAAAGATAGTTAATGCGTTTTTCCTAAAAGTATATTAAACTATTAATAATAAAATGAAAGAGTAGTAGGTGTGAAGATGAGAAAAAACAGAAATATATTTAGTATGACCATCATCAGTATGTTGATTGCTATTTTAATTATTCAAACTTTTGTACCCATCTTAGGTTATATTCCCTTAGGACCGTTTGATGTCACGATTGTCCATATTACGGTTATTTTGACGGCAGTATTGTTTGGAAGCAAAATGGGATTGACTGTCGGGACGATTTGGGGAATTTTGAGCATGATTCGGGCGTATACGCAGCCTACGCCTTTTAATATTGTATTTTTAAACCCTTTAATATCAGTTGTTCCGCGGATGCTTGTGGGATGGATCAGTGGCTTAATATTTCAATGGATTAAAAATCACTTATCCGAGCGTTTATCTTACACAGTGACCGCTTTAGTAGGGACCTTATTGAATACAATTCTGGTATTAGGGGGCATTTATATTTTTGCAGCGGAAACTTATGCCTATGCCCTA
Source organism: uncultured Atopostipes sp. (assembly GCA_910588235.1). GTDB lineage: Bacteria > Bacillota > Bacilli > Lactobacillales > Carnobacteriaceae_A > Atopostipes. The sequence continues at coordinate 4,580 of CAJUOQ010000047.1, forward strand.
GGTGTTCCAGAGTCTGCCTTATTAAGTATACTAGGAACGGTTGTCGCGACCAATGGAGTCATTGAAGTCATTGCGAGTATGATTATATTACCTTTAGTCGCCGGCCCGCTCACTCGTTTTTTAAAACGACGCAACCAAGAGACCGGTTTGTAAAAAAGACAAACAATAGACGTTCTTCTATTTAATTTAAAGCGAGTAAATATTTAAAAAGCAGTCATTAAAAGAAAAGATACGAATTGAATCTAATTATTTTACCTGATACTAGAATTATGCTAGAGTAGGAATTGAATAAGCGTTAGAGAAAAATTCAAGGAGGAATCTTATTCATGACTTATAAATTACCAGATTTGCCATACGCATATGATGCACTAGAGCCACATATTGATGAGGAGACAATGAAGCTTCATCATGACAAACACCATAACACTTATGTGGAAAAAACAAATCAAGCGTTAGAAGCCCATGAAGACTTACAAGAACTATCGATCGAAGAGCTAGTTGCTAAGTTAGACGAAGTTCCTGAAGATATTCGTACAGCTGTACGTAACAACGGTGGTGGACATGCTAACCACTCATTATTCTGGGAAGTTCTTTCTCCAGAAGGCGGCGGTGAACCAATTGGTGAGCTAGCAGACGCAATTAATGATGCATTTGGTAGTTTCGATGATTTTAAATCAGAATTAGAAGCCGCATCAACTGGACAATTCGGTTCTGGTTGGGGTTGGCTCGTTGTAGATAATGGTGACTTGAAAGTAACAAGTACTCCAAATCAAGATTCTCCACTTACAGATGGACAAACACCAATCTTTGGTATTGATGTTTGGGAACATGCTTACTACCTAAACTATCAAAACGTCCGTGCAGATTACGTAAAAGCAATCTGGAACATTGTAAATTGGGACGAAGTAGCTAGAAGATATGACGAAGCTAAATAAATTTACAAAAGAATGAATCGTAAAACCCTTAGTAGCTGGGCTTGTCTAAATAAGCCCACTATTAAGGGTTTTTTGTTTGTGCAGTCTAAATAATTGTCCCTTTAAAGGGGGGATGGATATCTATTCATAGAACATTCATCATTTAATTGAGAATTAGTAATGCAAAGGGGTATTTATTTTGTTAAACTAGAACATAGATTATTTTAGATTCCTTGAATCAGAAGAGGTTAGTAATTATGGCAAGAGCAAAAAACAACAGAAAAGATAGAAAAAAATCACATATTCCTTTTCGTCTAAATTTATTATTCTTTATAATTTTCCTATTATTTGTAGTCTTAATTATAAATACTGGATTTTTACAGATTATTAAAGGTGACGAATTTAAGGCAGAAGTCGAGCGTACAGAGAGTACGATTATTCGTGGGAATGTGCCACGAGGAGAAATTTACGATTCTAAATTAAGACCTTTAGTCGCAAACGAGGCTAAAAATACAATTATGTATACAAGAGGTTCCAATACAAAAACGGAAAACATGGCAGAAGTCGCTTATAACTTGGCGAACTTAATTGATATTCCTCATTCATCTCCTTTTGAAAGTGACGATAGTGATCTTACAGAACGTGACTTAAAGGATTATTTTTATGCAACAAATACCGAACTTATGGATGAACGGATTGAAGAACATCTGGAAGCCAACAATATTGAAGCCAATGATTTTAGTTATGCAGACTCTATAGAACTGATTGATGATGCTGAAATCATGGATTATTCAGATCGAGAGCTAAAAGCAGTTGCGATTTTTACTAAGATGAACTCTGCTTATGCTTTAAGTACAGTCAATATTAAAAACCAAGAAGTTTCTCAAGAAGAAATTGCTCGGGTAAGTGAAAATAATAAGATGCTTCCTGGGGTTTCAACAGGAATAGACTGGTCGCGAGTGTATCCACAAAATAATGCTTTACGAAGTGTCCTAGGAAATGTTTCAACAGAAGCGCAAGGATTACCTAGTGCGCAAGTAAATGAATATCTGGCAAAAGGTTACTCACGAAATGATCGAGTCGGCCGAAGTTTACTTGAAGCAGAATATGAAAACGTCTTGCGTGGAAGCAAATCGAAATCGAAAACTGAAACAGATAACTCAGGCGATATTATTACACAAGAAGAAATATATCCCGGAAGTAAAGGACATAATCTAGTGTTAACACTGGATATGGACTTCCAAGAGAACGTCGATCAAATCGTTACAGACGTTGTCAACAATCGAAGAGGTTTAAATGATAGTGCCTATGCTGTAGCGCTTGATCCAAGTGACGGGAAAGTATTAGCGATGAGTGGTAAGAAAGTCGAAGATGGCGAAGTCCGAGATGATACACTTGGAGTTATTCAAAATGCATTTGAAATGGGGTCTTCCGTGAAGGCTGCGACAGTGCTGGCAGGTTATATGGACGGTGTAATTACAACCGATGATAATACGATCGTAGATGCGCCAATGAGATTCGCGGGTTCACAAAATATATCATCTGTCTTTAATAGAAGCGGAAGTGTTCCCGTGAATGATATGACGGCCCTTCAATATTCTTCAAACGTTTATATGTCAACGTTAGCCATGCGTATGGGCGGTTACTGGGATTATGCTCCAAATCAAGGATTACCTATTGATGGTCAAGCAACAGTAGAAAAAATGCGTAGTTATTATCGCCAATTTGGATTAGGTAGTGAGACGGGCATTGACTTGCCCAATGAATCAACGGGTCAAGCGGGTAATACTACAAACCCCGGAGAAGCTTTATTCTTTTCTTTCGGACAGTTTGATACTTATACACCGATGCAACTTGCCCAATATGCCTCTACTATCGCGAATGGAGGAACAAGATATGCTCCTCACTTAGTTTCTGAAATTCGCCAAACGAACCAAGAAAATGGCGAAGTCGGTCGATTGGTGGCAGAAGTTAAACCAAAAATTATGAACACGATTGATGTAACTGATGAACAGATGAGTCGTGTTCATAATGGATTGAATTTAGTTGTTAATGGTGACTATGGTTATGCGCCAGGTATCTTCTCAGGTACTCCTTATCATGCAGCTGGTAAGACAGGAACTGCCCAAGCAAGTTACTGGGGTGAGAATGAAGACCATCGAGGCGAAAGTGTCACAAACGTTACTTTTATCGGCTATGCGCCTTATGATGATCCAGAGATTGCGGTAGCCGTCGTTGTTCCTTACTTACCAAACGAAAATACAGGGACAGTTAACCTAGAGATGTCTAAACAAATTATGGATGCTTACTTTGAAGTGGGAGAATATGAAGATGAAGAACCAACTACCGTCGAAGAAGCTGAAGAAGAAGGCGAAACTGAAAGCGAAGAATAACATTTCAGACAAAAAAAGAGAGCAAAAAAATGCTCTCTTTTTTTATATAAAAATTAATAGAAAATAATTGTAAAAATAAAAAATCCCAAGAAAGTTCTCGGGATTCAACAAATTATTAAATTATTTTTTCGTCTCACGGTGTAAAGTTTTTTTACGTTGACGTGGACAATATTTCATCATTTCTAAACGTTCATCATTGTTTGATCTGTTTTTTGTAGAAATGTAGTTTTGTTCACCACATTCTGTACATTCTAAAGTAATGTTTACGCGCATGCGATTCCCTCCAAATCAGAAAAAGTTAAGTATTTATATTATATAATAAATACATTGCGATTAATAGAATAACACGACTCCGGCAATTATTCTAGTATTATTTATTAAATATTTATTTTTACTGGTTGTTTAATCAAAAATTATCCTGTTTAGTGGTTAAAATATGATATAGTAAAAACACAAAAAAAGAGTGAGGGATATAAATGATTGAACGATTAAAAAATGGCTTAAAACATTTTAAAGATATTACTTATAAAGAAAACGAACACCTTTATCACAAATTAGAAAAGACACAGCATCCACATACTCTATTTATTGCATGCTCGGATTCGCGTGTGCATCCAGCGATGCTGATCGATAGTAAGCCGGGGGAAGTCTTTACGATTCGTAACATCGCAAATACTATTCCACCTCTGGAGGAGAGCGAGAAAGACTTAACGACTTTATCGGCGATTGAATATGCGGTAGAGGTGTTGGAAGTCGAACAAGTGATTATTTGTGGTCATTCGAATTGTGGAGGTTGTGCAGCAGCACTTGCAGGTACAGATACTTTATCTGATTTACCTTATACTCAAGCGTATTTGAAACCTCTCGAAAAAGCGAAAGAATTAACAGAAAATAACGACCAGCCGACAACGTCTCATTCCAAAGCTGAATTGATGGAAAAGTACAATATTATCGAACAATTAACCCATCTTAAGGAATATTCGTTTATTAAGGACCGGTTACAAAACAATCAATTAGCTGTTGAAGGTTGGCACTATGATATTGGTTCGGGAATTGTTTTGGTTTATGATGAGCAAGAAAATAAATTTTCGGAGCCAACGACTGACGCGAGCACCGCGTAGACTCTTCGGAAATTTTTCATATAAATAAATATAATTTACTGGTATAGTAATGAAAGGGTTTAATAATGGATAATAATATCAAACATGCATTAAGAAATTGGCGCAGAATGCCGTTTGTCACTTACGGAATATTAGCCGTCACGATCTTGATGTACTTACTTATGAGTTTTAATGGAGGAAGCCAAAATCCTTATACATTAATCATTTTTGGAGCTAAAGTCAATGAGCTTATTGTGGTCGGTGATTGGTGGCGTCTACTTACGCCAATGTTTCTCCATATTGGTTTTACCCACTTATTATTTAATGGCTTAATTGTCTACTTTTTAGGCGCACAACTTGAACAGATTATTGGCCATTTCCGTTACTTTTTATTGTATATATTAAGTGGTCTTTTAGGGAATGCAGCAAGCTTTGCGGTTAATACTTCCATCTCAGCTGGAGCCAGTACCGCTATTTTTGGTCTGTTTGCGGCGACGATTGTGCTTGGGAAGCTTTATCCTTATCAAGCAGGTATTCAACACTTATCACGCAATTATCTTGTGTTAATCATTCTGAATGTGGTCTTTGGTTTATTTAGTGTCTCAGTTGATTTGATGGGGCATATTGGAGGCCTCGTGGGTGGTTACTTGATAATGTACGCATTGTCTTCGCCGAATGCTTTTAATAACTCCAAACAACAGCGTTTTAAATATGGTGCACTATATGTCCTTGTTTTAATTGTTTTACTTGTGATTGGCTTTATACGAACGGATAATATTTTATTTTGATGAACTGAAAATTCAAGAATATCAATGAAAGCTAGGAGAATTGCAGTGAAAAATAAAAAGGTAATAGGAATTGACTTGGGAGGCACAACGGCTAAAATAGGCATTTTGAATCAAACAGGAGTGATTGAAACCAGTTGGAGTGTTGGGACAGATATTTCAAACAAAGGAACTCATATCGTTCCGAATATTATTGCTTCTATTAATCAAAAATTAGCTGACTTAAAATTAACTTCTGCTGATTTTTTAGGAATAGGGATGGGTTCTCCTGGAACGGTTAATCGAGAGCATGGAACCGTGATCGGTGCTTATAATCTTAACTGGAAAACATTACAACCTATCCGGGAATTGATCGAGGAGGGAACCGGCATTCCCTTTTTTATCGATAACGATGCCAATGTTGCTGCTTTAGGTGAGCAGTGGGTAGGTGCTGGAAATAAAGAAGCAAATGTCGCTTTTATTACGCTGGGAACAGGGGTAGGCGGCGGCTTAATTGTGGATGGCAATCTTATTCACGGCGCCTTAGATGCGGCTGGAGAAATAGGACACATCACCGTAGAACCTAATGGCTACGAATGTACCTGCGGTAAAAAAGGTTGTCTTGAGCAATATGCCTCCGCTACTGGCGTGGTTTGTTTAGCCCGAGACATGGGATATACATATGAAGGAAATTCGGAATTAAAAAATAAAATCGAGGCCGAAGAATTCATCGATGCAAAATTAGTCTTTGATTTAGCTAAAACTAATGATTCTTTGGCTGTTTTAGTGATTGATCGTTTTGTCTATTATTTGGCCTTAGCTTTAGGAAATGTCGCTAATCTTCTGAATCCATCAACCATTATTTTAGGTGGTGGAGTGTCTAAAGCAGGAGATTTTTTAGCTGAGAAAGTGCGGCAAGCGATTCAAGAGTTTACTTTTCCGACGATTCGAAAAGTGACTAAAATTAAGATTGCTCAACTAGGTAACGATGCTGGAATGATTGGAGCAGCTTCTTTGGTCTTGAATGAACTGGAAGAAGTAGTATAATAAGACGACAGCGAAACTTATTGTTAGAAAGGAACGACTAGTTTGTTAAATACAGTGAAAGAATTTATAGGTAACATGGGGACTTTTACTCAAATACTATGGTTAGCATTAATTATTTGGGGGATTTGGGAACTTGTCCAATACTTCAGAAGAAAGAATGCAGCGACGCCTTTAGAAAATGAAGAATTCAAGCAGAATCTGCGTAAAGTGCAATTGATTGATGTCCGTGAAGGCGATGAATTTGATGCGGGACATATTTTAGGAGCACGTAATATTCCATTTTATGAAATGAAACAACGTCATGTTGAATTACGCAAAGATCAGCCGATTTACTTATATGAGGATGGTAAATATGCTGCTTATCGATCAGCGATTGAATTACGTAAGCATGGCTTTGAAGACTTGTACGTTTTAAAGGGTGGCTATAAGAATTGGGAAGGCCGCATTAAACGAAATAAAACAAGTGAAAATTAAAAATTAAAAACTGCCTTTTTCACCCAAAGACTTGGATGAAAAGGGCAGTTTTTTAGCGTTCGAAACGGGTCAATTGTACGAGACCTTGTTCGTTTAAATGATTAATAATTTTTCCAGCCGTTTCTTCAATTGATTTGTTTGTTACATTCACGACTTTGCAATTTAATTTTTCGTATAACTCATTCGCGTATTCAATTTCTGCTTGAATCCGATCTGAATTTGAATAAATGGTATCCGGATCTAAACCATAAGCGATCATTCGCTCTTTACGGATTTCACTTAACACTTTAATGTCGTTGGTTAAACCGATAATCCTTTTCGGATCAACTTCCCAAATTTCTTCCGGTAACTGGGACTCAGGCATTAAAGGGAGATTGGCTACTTTAAAGTTATTATTGGCTAAAAAGATACTCAAAGGAGTTTTTGAAGTTCTGGAAATTCCTAAAATAACTAAGTCAGCTTCTAAAAATCCTTGAGGGTCCTTCCCGTCATCATGATTGACTGCAAACTCTAGAGCTTCAATCCGTTCAAAATAATTCGTATCTAAACGGCGACTTAAAACACCTGACTTCATGTTGGGCTCAATTCCCGTTAATTGGCCAATACGATTTACAATCGGTGTTAAAATATCATAGCTTGCTTCGCAGACACCTTCTGATTCTTTATCTAAATACATGGCCATATTTGTATTGGAAAAGGTATGAAAAACGACCGTTGTATTTTCTTCGTTTTTTAATTCTTCTATAATCTCATCGATTTCATTGATTTCAGAGATAAAGGTATAATCTTTAATCTCATAGTGTAATTTAGGAAATTGTGAAAGGGCCGAGCGTGCAATGTTTACTGCCGATTGGCCAATCGCATCCGAGACAATATAAACTATTAATTCGTTATGATCAGACATAAATTTTCCTTCCTGAATTTTTTATTGCAATCAAAATAATTATAGCGAAAATGAAGAAAAATACAAAGTTTTCACAAAAAGGATTTTGATCATTAACGGATATGACTTTAAATTGTTTGCTTAATGGAGTATAATGGGAACGAAAATATGAACAAGGGTGAGAAACTATGCCATTATTAAAAGAAGCATTAAATTTACTAGAAGATAGCGACCTCAAAATGACTGAACGTCGAGTACGTATGGTTGAAGCTTTATATAATGAAGACCGTTACCTCTCCGCGAAAGAAGTTAAAGAAATATTAAAAGAAGACTATCCAGGCATCAGTCCCGATACGATTTATCGAAATTTACACTCTTTTTCTACTTTAAGTATCTTAGAAGAAACTGAAATATCTGGTGAAAAATATTTCCGCGCGCATTGCGGAGTCGATTCACATCACCATCACTTTATATGTACCGAATGCGGACATTCCGAAGAATTAACGACATGTCCCTTAACTCTCTTTAAAGATCAGCTCGGTGATTCAAAGATCACTTCTCATCGATTTGAGTTGTTTGGTTTATGTGAAGATTGTGCACAAAAGCAAATGAGTGAATGATAAGAAAATTAATGATTTCAGTTTTCTTAATTGACCTTATTTTGAATTTTGTCTATAATATGTTATGAACTATTCAATTTATGTGATTGAGTAGAAAACAAAAACCCAAAAGCAGCATTGCTTTGAGGATAAGGGAAGACTAATAGTGAAGATGATTCAAATATTGGAACACCCTGAAAAGACGAGGGGAGGGAAGAACGTTGACTAAAACAGATATCAGAGATGGTGAGTCTCTTGATGATGCTCTTCGTCGATTCAAACGTTCCGTATCTAAAACTGGTACTTTGCGAGAAGCTAGAAAAAGAGAGTACTACGATAAACCTAGTGTAAAACGTAAGAAGAAATCTGAGGAAGCTCGCAAGCGAGACAAGAAACGAAACAGAAGAAATAATAGATAGTAATGATTTTGACGGCCCGACAAATCGAACATTCGATTGTTGGGCTGTCTTTGCATAAACAATCATAATAGAGAGGTGTTTTTATGCGCGTATTAGATCAATTAAATAATGATATGAAAGAAGCAATGAAAGCAAAAGATCGCGAACGGTTAACAACGATTCGCATGATTAAATCAGCGCTTCAGAACGAAGAAATCGATAAAGGCCGTGAATTAGAGGCCGATGAAGAATTAGCGATTTTATCTCGTGAGAAAAAACAACGTCTAGAATCTTATGAAGAGTTTGAAAAAGCTGGACGAACCGATTTAATGGACAAACTGGATGATGAGATAGCTATTGTTGATAAATATTTACCGGAACAATTATCCGAAGACGAAATCCGAGACTTAGTGGATGAAACCATTGAAGAAGTCGGTGCAGAATCCATGAAAGATATGGGCGATGTGATGAGCAACGTGATGCCAAAAGTACAAGGCCGTGCAGATGGTAGCCAAGTCAATGCGCTTGTCCGTGAACGTTTATCTTCATAATAAAAAATATTGATTGACCTTAAAGAGTGAAACGTTTCGTTTCACTCTTTTTGTTCGCCCAGCATGGGCGAACTCTAACGGGTGCAAGTCCCGAATGCGA
>CAJUOQ010000048.1 GCA_910588235.1 uncultured Atopostipes sp.
AGAATTTGCGGAAAACTAATTGGCAGAAAATGCCGATTTCTACTTGACGTTAACAGCAAATTTGTATTTAGATATTTTTCTATATTATTCATTACTTCTTTTGCAATATGATACAAGTTAATATCTGCTTTCATTTCGTCAATTTGTTTGTCTTCTAAAATATTATCTTGCTTTATCAATACATTCCCTATTTTTCTTACTCGACTTAATAGTATATAAAGGTGAGAAAAAACATTTACATCATATGGATGTGAAAATTTAATTTGTAAATTATTTTCAATTATACTGATTTGGTAAAGTATAAAATCAACGTCATATCGATTAAAATCTCTAATTTTATTATCTTTTAATTCATCTATATTTATTAATGTACGACTTGTCTGAATCAAATCGCTTATAGCACGTCGTATATTAGTTTCTCGTCCTAATATCTTAATATTAAAATTATTTCTAATTAATTCTAGATCATATTTTTCTAATATTTTAGAAATTAACTTTTCATCGTTTGCTATTACAGATTCGCTTATATAATACTGTTCATACAATTCGAAAATATTTTTTTCATTAGGAGAACGTAATAAAAGCTCCTCCATAACATTATTTCTTCTTTCAGTAGGTGATAGACTAGTATTATGTCCCTCTTTAGGTGTGTTTTTTAAATATTTTTCATAATTTAGTTTATAACCACTTCCTTTTCGAGAATAAATAAGCATCCCACTTGAAGATTCATCATTAATTTCTTTAATTAGTCGATAAATAGTTTTAGTAGATACATTCAACTTCCTAGAAAGTTCCAATGCCGTTACAAACTCTCTTGAATCTAAAAGATGAAGTATTATAAGTTCTTTTCTTTTTAATCGATCCATTAAGTATTTCCTCCTATACATATAGTAACAATTAAATGATAGCGCTTTTATTAAACTGTGTCCGTAGTAGTGGACATTTTAATAATATATCTATTATATACTTAAATAATAATAGTAATGTATTTTTAAAACTTGATGTTTTTGGATATATTTGGCTATTATATCGCTTTCTTCCCTCAAGCCTTTTGATTAGGTTAAAACCCTTTCATGTGAGAAACTAACTTTATAAAATGCATCAGCAAAGAGGTGGAGGACGATGAAAAATAAAAAGAAAGAATATCAAGAATTAGCCCAAGCGATTCTTACACGAGTCGGTGGCCAAGAGAATGTCGAGAACGTCATTCATTGTGTTACACGGCTGCGTTTTTATTTAAAAGATGAGGATCAAGCAGATCGGGAAGCGCTGGAGGAGTTATCAGGCGTGATGGGGATTGTAGAAGCCAATAATCAATTCCAAGTCGTGGTCGGACAAGCAGTGGATGATATTTATGCTGAGGTCGAAGCGCTACTTCCGAATCAAACAGCGGACACGGAAAAAGTTGAAGACACTACATCCGGTTTTAAAGACCAAGAGACTTTTACTGGAAAGTTGCGCTATGGGTTTAACCATGTGATTGGCATCGTTACCGGCGCTGTTATGCCGATTATTAATATTTTAGCGGCTTCTGGAATTATTAAAAGTATCCTAGCCATCGGGACGAGTTCAGGACTAATTACCGAAACAGGCAATGCCTACTTAATTGTGAATGCGATGGCGGATGCCGTTTTTTATTTTCTACCGATTTTAATTGGCTATAATGCCGCGAGACGCCTTGGCGGCAATCCAGTCTTAACGGCGGTGATTGGTGGCGTGATCATGTATCCGACGATTTTGGAAGCAGCGGAAAATGAACTGATTATTTTAAGCGTTGGTTCATTAGATTTCCCTTATGTTTCTTATACTTATTCCATTTTTCCGATGATTTTAGCGGCCTGGTTAGTCAAAATAACTGAAAGTTGGCTAAAACAATGGGTGCCTACTTATATTCAAGCTATCTTCATTCCGATCGTCGTTATAGGTTTCGTGACGGCGGTGACTTTCCTACTGACGGGTCCGATCATTACTTGGATTTCGTTTGCTTTAGCGGATGGTCTACAAGTGTTACTGAATTGGAACTCCGCTATCTTTGGCGGTATTATCGCCGGTTTATACCAAATCCTCGTGATTTTTGGTTTGCATTGGGGCATCATCCCTATTTACGTTAACGACTTTGCGCTGCTAGGCTACAGTTATTTATCTGCGATCGTCAGTTTCTCCATCGTCGGCCAAGCCGGCGCCGCCTTAGCAGTGGCGGTTAAAACGAAAAAAGCGGATATTAAAGAATTAGGTTACGCCGGTACCATCTCTGCTTTTTGTGGTATTACGGAACCCGCTATTTATGGGATTAATCTGCGATTTCGCCGCCCTTTCATCTGTGCAAGCATCGGCAGTGCCGTCGGTGGTTTCTTTACCGGCTTGTTGCACGTCAATATGTGGAGTATCATCGGTTCGATTATTGGTCTGCCCTCTTATATCGATCCCGTCAATGGCATCAACGCGAACTTCTGGTATGCCGTGATGATTACGATCCTCACCTTAGCGGTTGCTTTCTTACTGACTTACTTTTGGGGCTATAACGATCAAATGAAAATGCACCAAAAACAAGAAAAACCACAAAACCCAGGGAAAGTGGTCCCTGAATAATGATGGATTAATTAAATTTTATCTCTCAATTTTGTAATTCGTAACTGAACCTAAATTATTTTAAATAGCCTGTAAAAAGAAAAAGCGACTCCTAAGTTATTCCTTAGCAGTCGCTTTTTTATGGATTAATTATCCTATAACACTTTAATAAAGTGGATGCTCTCCCTTACAAAAGTGTTTGGAGCTCTTTTTCATAGGATCTCTTGATCTACCGATTCTCCCCAGTCATATTTGTCCTCTTGATACCTTCATAGAATTTCCTACACATTAAAAAAATCCTTTAAAGCGACTTTTGTTCATCACTTTAAAGGATTTTAAAGGGGGATTTCATTTAAGCATAATGCTTACAGCGTTTCAGCAAACACTTCATAATCTAATTCATCTTCATCCGCTGCGATCACCATAGCGACTAATGTATCGATAATGGTATTAAGTGGCGTACGGATCATGCCTGAGAACCAGTCGATTCCTGCAAGCAAACCGATCGAAGCGGCTGGTAGTCCTAAGTACGGCACGACCACCGTTAAAGCGATGATTCCACCACCCGGGACGGTGACCGTTCCTAAGGTCGCTAATGAAGAAAGGGCGACCGCAAAGATTAAATAACTGAGCGGCATGTCAATCCCGTAGAATTGAGCTAAAAAGACCACCGCAATGCCTAGGAACATCGATAAGCCATTACTGTTAAGCGCAGTTCCTAAAGGATTGACTAAGCCATTAATCCGTTTAGACATTCCGAATAGTTTTTCAGAGTCTTCCATCTTTGTCGGTAAAGCAACAGAAGATGAGGTGGTCGTTACCGCAATAATAAACATATTTTTCGTCTTTTTCACCACATGCCATGGATTCACGCCCGCTTTAAAGCTCGTAAGCAGGAAGGCGATAATCATATGAATAATGGCGGCGATTAAGAAGACGAATAAGAATTTCCCGAGGGATAAAATAACATCCAGACCACTTGTCCCCACGACTTGAGCAATAATCGCAAAAATACCAATGGGAGCAAAATTCATGACCAATCCGATCACTTTTTGCACCGCTTCGTTCGCGTCTGTCACCACTTTTAACATAATATTGTCTGGGTTTTCTTTCAAAATTAAACCAATCGCTAATCCGAAAGGAATCGCAAACACAATGACTTGAATCATATTTCCTTCAGCTAAAGCCCCCGCAATGTTATCGGGGAAAAAGCCAAGAATGGTGTCATAAAGCGTCATATCCCTTCCCGCAACAGCATCCATCGGCACATCGGTTGCGATCCCTACTCCTGGCTCGAGGAAGATCGCTAAAGCGACTCCAATAATGGCGCCAACGACTGTTAAACTCGCGAACCAACCAAACATTTTAAGTCCTAATTTCCCTAAATCCGCAGGGTCTAAACTCCCGACAGCTTCGATCACGGCCAGGAAAATCATCACGGTTACGGACATTTGAATGAGACGAATAAAAATATCTCCTAAAATACCGATCGGCTCAATCGCCGGTCCTACAAGAATACCCACCACTGCACCAAGAGCCATGCCAATCATAATCCAATTAATAAGTCCAATATTTTTCATTTTTTCAAACACAGTATCATTCCTAACTTCTAGTTTTTAGTCAATAAAATCGCAAGCGCTTTCCAAAATACATTTGTAACTTGTGTTCTATCTTCAGTCTCTGTGTGTTTCTGGATTGTGACTCGTTTTTATTTCTATAAATGTATGTTTATCTCCTCGACTAACCCCCTTGGTGTAAATTTTTTTGTATTGATATAAATCGACGTGCAGTCTTTCCGAGCGTTTTCTACCACCCATTATATTAAAAGCGTTTTCAATACACATGGGTTGTTTTGCCCAAACTAATATTTTGTTTTTGTGCAAAAGGAACAACTATTCAATCAGAAGTAGATTTTTTATAAACATCTACCGGTCGAAGTAAAATTCGATCATCTCTTCTTACCAAGCTTTGGGATAAAACAAAAACTTCCCCTTCGATTGTTCGAAGGAGGAAGTTTTTTGTTGTACTCATTTTTCTGCCAGCGACTCTCCCTTAAGACAATTCTGGCCAGTAGTCGCCATTGGCTTCGATAAAATCATCTAATACCTTTTGAGCCACTGTAGCATTCGGCACTGTTTGATTGAGTGTAAAAGCTTCTAAAGCTTTTTGATAAGAATTCTCAAAGAAAGCATCCACTAATAATTTCTCAGAGGCCACTTGTGCTTCCATCAATCCTTTATGAAAATCTGGAATGTCAAAGCGTAAAGAGATGGGTTCTACTCCCCTAGCATTCACATAACTAGGAACTTCCACCACGGCATCCGCTCGTAAATTAGGAATCGCGCCTTTATTTGGCACAATCAACATAAAGCGATCATTTTTATTATGCAAAATAGAGGCGGCAATATCCACGATATATTGTCCGTGACCGCTACTCTCATATTCTAAATCAGTCGCTTCATTATTTTTAATTTGCGCAACCGTATCCTCAATTTTTTGCAGTCGTCCTTCCATAATTTGATTCGCACGCGTATAAGCAGGATCTGTTTGTTCAACCACTAAATTAGGATAGAGATAATATTCAAGATAATTATTAGGAATATGCGTCGGGAAATGTTCAATAATAACCTGCATATTTTCATAGGTTTGCGCCCAACTGGCCTCTTCTTTTGAAACATCGACCCCGATCGTTTTAATTTTCTCTAAAATTTCCGGCATCAGATCTCGTCCTAAACTTACATCATAAATCGAATCATACCAGCCAAAATGATTTAAACCATAATAAACAGGTAACCAATTCGAACGATCGAAGCCAAAGGAGTCCGCGATAATTTCCTCTATCCCAATCGTCATATCACAAGCATTAATAATTTTAGCCTGTGGATATTCACGTCGAATCGCTTCTGCAACAATCGTCTCCGGATTGGTATAGTTTAAAATCCAAGCTTCCGGCGCGTATTCCTGAATATGGCCGACCAGTTCTAAAAAGCCTTTCATCGAACGCATCCCGTAAGAAAACCCACCTAGGCCGCATGTTTCTTGACCAACGATTCCATGTTTCAAAGGTATTTTCTCGTCTTTTTCTCTCATTTCCATTTTACCCACACGAATTTGTGAGAAGATAAAGTCCGCACCCGTAAAAGCCTCTTCAGGATCTTCTGTCCGTTTAAATTCCACTTCATAATGCCCTTTTTCAAGGATATGATCGATAATAATACCCATTTTTTCATTTTTGATGGGATCGTCATCGTATAAGCGTAATTCTTTTACAGCAAAGTCTTCGTGATTGAGAAGAGTTAACACAATGCCGGGCGTATAACCGCTACCGCCTCCGGCAATGGTAATAATTTGTTTGTTTGACATCTTCGTTTCATCGCTCCTTATAATTTTTTCTTTAAGTTAAGACTTCATCAATATTTTCTTTTAAATTCTGCACCGAAGTACCTACAATGACTTGAAGCGCCCTATTATTGCGTACCACGCCGGCTGCACCTAATTGTCTAAAATCAGCATCAGAAGCCACAGCTTCCGGATCTTTTACTTGGACTCTTAAACGTGTCGCACAATTGGTTAGATGTTCAATGTTTTCATCGCCACCTAAAAACTGAATATATTGACGCGCTAACCCTTCTTTGTCATTCGCAGCTGGTGCTTCTGAACTGGCCGTCGCACCTTCGTCTTGTTGTTTTTCTTTCACATCTTCTTTCATAAACAAGCGTACTTCCTGATCGCCTCTTCCAGGCGTATTAATATCTAATTTTTCGATTAAAAATTTAAAAATAAAGTAATAAATAAAGAAGAAAATAAGCCCAATAATAATTTGTCGAATAAAGACACCGCCATGATTATTAAACAGTGGGATCCAGTTGAGCGATAAGAATTCAAGCAAGCCGCCCCCGAATGTTCCGGTGACCCCAAAGATATACATCGTCGTCGCCATCGTCGCATCAATCATTGCTTTTACTGCGAATAAAATGGGTGAGACAAAGATATAAGTAAATTCTAAAGGTTCCGTAATTCCGGCAATCACCGCTGTTAAAGTCGCCGGGATCAGTAAACCTGCGACGGTCCGTTTATTTTCTTTTTTAGCAGTTGTGTACATCGCTAAAGCAGCCGCCGGCAGTCCAAAGATATTGGAGTTCCCTTGTAAAGCAAAGCCACCTTCGGGGAATAAATCAATTAAAGGAGCGGATGAACGACTAAAAGTTTCAAGTCCTTCCAACCAGCTCGCATAAGTTCCGCCACTAATCACCGCGTCCCCATATTGAAACGGTCCATAAATAAAGTGATGGAGGCCGGTTGGTAATAATATTTTCTCTAAGAAAATGTAGAGCCAGACCCCAATATTGCCTGAAGTACTCATAAAATTCTGTAAGGAAGCAAACAAACCTTGGATTCCTGGCCAAATCCAAGCTGTTAAAAAGGCCATTGGAAGCATTACGACAAAACCTACGATCACCACAAAAGCAGACCCTTGAAAGATCCCTAAAAATTCAGGCAGTTCCGTATCAAAATAACGATTGTGGAGCCAAACCGCAATTGCAGAGACAAAAATGGCGCCTAAAATATTCATATCTAATGTTTTAATTCCGGAAACAAAAGCTAAACCACTGGTCCCGCCAACCTCTTGTGTAATATCGACGCCAAAGAAATTAGGAGCTACCGTTAACATCGCTTGAATAAAGTAATTATAAGTTAGGAAAATAACGATCGTTTCCATCACTGCGCGACCTCTTGCTTTATCAGCAAGGGTAACCGGAATTCCCATCGCGAATAATAAAGGCATTTGGTTAAAGATCGTCCAAGCCCCTTCTTCGAGCACATACCAAATATTTGACCATAAAGTGCCTTCAGTCGCCAAATCCCCGACAATCAGTGGATCATTAAACAAGGTTGCTAAACCAATAACCGTACCAGCAAAGGCGAAGAAAAGGACCGGAACAAACATCGCACTTCCTAGTCGTTGAAATTTCTGCATCATTTTTATTTCCTCCTTTGAAAGTTTATTCCTACACATACGTCCGCTTTAGTGCTTTCACTGACTGGAATTTATCACATCCTTTTTGTTTTTCTTCGAAATGTTGTATATTAAGTATATAGACTTTCTTCATGCGATACTATGCATATATAGAAAACGTTTTCAATTCCTTCGAGTGTACTTTGTTTCATTTCTAGAAATTTATTTCATTGTCATTAAAAAAGGAGAAGCTACTATGCAAGAACGCATCAACAATGCTCACAGTCAACTTACGACAACTGATTTCAGCATTTTAAATTACTTGATCACGCACAAAGAAAAAATACAGAATCAATCGATTCATAAGATAGCGGAAGCTATTTTTGTCTCGTCAGCAAGTATTGTACGTTTAGCCAAGAAATTAGATTTTACTGGTTTTTCTGAAATGAAATATTATATGAAGGCAGAAACAGAAGATAATAGTGAAGAATTCAAAAGTAGTATTTCTTTGTTGGAACAAGATATCCAAGATACTTTAAACTTAATTTCGGAACAGAACCTGCAACCGATCTGTCAGCAAATGAAGCAAGCCAAACGGATTTTTTGTTATGGGACCGATTGGGGAGAAAAGTTTTCAGTGAGTTATTTAGCGCGTAACTTTTTGGCTTGTAATCTTTTTATGCATCAATTCCCTTCTATCACTGAGTTCTTATGGACACTTGAACAAATGACCGAAGATGATTTAGTCATTATTATATCTTTTAGTGGGAACAACGATGACTTAAAGCGACTACTGCCTTTATTAAAAGTTAAAAATGTCCCTGTGTTTTCAATTACGCCTTTATCTGGAAACTTTCTTTCTTCCGAAGCTAGTTTTCGACTCTACTATAAATCGACGAAACTCGATATTACAAAGACCAATGAAACCGAATATAACTTTTATAGTTCGTTGAATGTTTTAATCGATTTTTTATTCCGTTATTATCATGATAATTATTTCAACGAATAACTGAATAAAATAAAAGCTTATCTAAGCAATTTATTGCTTAGATAAGCTTTTGCATCCTATTAAATTTTTTAACTACTTTTTCGCATACAACATTTTTTATATTTTTTGCCGCTTCCACATGGACAAGGATCGTTACGTCCTATTTTCTGCGCATGAACAATCTGTTGTTTATTGTTTTTAGCCTTCTCTACTTGCTTTTTGTCTGCTGGAGAAAGAGCTTCAGGCGTATTTGATTGAGCCGGTGCTTGTTTGAACATTTCTCTTGGCGTATAGCCACCATTTTCCCACAAGCGAGCGTCATTATACAACTGCGTATAAAGTTGCGCGAATTGTTGGACCTGTCTTTTAGTCTTAAACTCCAATAATTCCAATTCTCCTACGTCGTCCAATAAATACGAAAGCGTTTCGCCCATTACCATATTATTTTCAATAAATTCCATCGCTGTGTCGACGTCTGATGAAATTCTTGACACAAATTGTTTGAGCTTTTTATAAATAAGCGTTCGTCGTTCAAAGGAATGCTGAGCGTAATATTGGATTTCCCGACTTGTCGGTTGATAATAATCGTCGTCCATTTTATCTGAACGTTGTGTATAAAAATCAGCGACTTCTTCCTCATCCATAAACTGCGGACTCGCAATGATCGATTTTTCTACGAAATAATACCCATTATTCAAGACTAACAGCGGGAGGATTTTATATAAATATTTAAGCATTTCTAATGTTTCAGCTTCTGTACGCTGAGCATCCGGATAGTGACGCTCCCACAGATCGATCACTTTAGTTACAGATAAGGCGCCATAAAGATGAACCCCTGCTTTCAGCACTTCATCAATTTGTGCCCAGACGTTCATTTGCGAATGATATTGTTTGCGCTCTTGGTCATAGTTGCTTAAGAATTCATTCAGTGATTCTTTTATTTCCTCCGGCATCATAACCGTGACTTCTTCATCTTTGTTTAAAGAATAAAGCAAGCCCATGCGTACAGCAACAGGATAAACACTCACATAAAAATCGGCTTTTTCCAGTGACATTTCCTCTTCAGGAAATTCCTCGTGACTAAATTGTTGCAGCAGTTTTAGTTTTCTTTCTCCTAAAATTAAATAACGCTCTGCAAGCGTGTCTAGAATCCCGTCGTTCAAATAATTAGCGATTTGTGCTTTCTTCCAGCTCTTTTTCGCATCTAGATTGTTATCATCCGCTAATTGAAGTAATTTTTCTTTTGTATAAGCTTCTAAATAAGCAGCCAAACGACTCTCTTGAGGCAATTTTTTGATTTCATACTGCTCTAAAGTCTCTTCGACAATTCTTACAATTAGATAGTCTAACGTTTCATCCTCTAAATTTTGGTTCAATTGTTCAACCATTTCCATTATCTCCTTACTACTTATTAAATCCGATAAGATGTGTACCCTTACTAATATATCACAAAAGATGGCGTTCAGCAGGATTCATTCGTAATTTTTCTAGTATTTGAAATTCCTCTTTACAGAAGCGCTCTACATACTTATAATGAGAACATCTACCTCACAAGAAAGACTGAATGCCTATGAAAAATAAAACGAAACGCACCCTTCGCTTATGGACCCTTCCTCTTGTCGCTATCATTGCTTTAAGTTTATTCTTACGCTATCAATCGTCCACTGCTGACCAAACACTCGCTGAAGTACCGCAAACCACTGCTTCCGCAAATCCGGAAGAACAAGATATTTTAGATGGAAAGACAATGGTTGCTTTTGGTGATTCCGTCACTGAATTCGGCAACTACCCAGCTATTATTGCTCAAAACACAGGCATGACCGTACATAATATGGGCTTTAAAGGCACTCGTTTAGCTTATCATCCTTATTCTTCTTATGATTCTTTCTCATTAACCAAATTAGTTGATGCGATCGTCACAGGTGATTTTAGCGAGCAAGATGTCGCGATTCAAGAAGATCGAAATTATTCTGCCGCTTTCAAAGAGCATTACGCCCAATTAAAAACGATCGATTTCAATACGGTCGATTTGGTGTCCGTCTTGATTGGGACCAATGATTATATGGGTAACCAAGCAGGTGTTGTACCCTTAGGAGACCCAGCGGACAATACGCGTGAAACCTTTTACGGAGCGATCAATTATTTTGTCCAAACGATGCAGGAAAATTATCCCCACCTCGAACTCGTCTTGATCACACCGACGTGGCGGATGAATCATGAAGACATGGGCGGCGAAAGTGCTGCAGAACAACCCAATGCTCGTGAAAATTATTTAATCGAATTTGTAGATGCTATTATCAACCGCGGCAATTATTATGGCCTTCCCACTTTAGATCTCTATCGGACGAGTGGTTTAAACGAAGAAAACCACGATACCTTTTTTGCAGATCATGTACATCCGAACGACCAAGGTTTTGAGCTGATCGGCAACACCATCAGTCACTTTTTGATTGATACTTATAATCAGCAATAATTATCTCAATAAAATAAAGATGAAAAAACCTAGTGAGCGATTGCGGAGAGCGAGAAATTCCTTCCTGCAGTCACTGACAAGGCTTTTTATTTATAATGCGATCGTCTTTCCGTCTATTTTGAAATGCGTCAAGTCAGCAATCTCCAAATCAGCACTGTGTTTGAAATGCATCTGTACATGATACTCTGCTTCATCAACGATAAGCTGAGTGGATGCTTTAGATGTTTGCTGGTCCTCTTCCATATCCCATGTTGCACCCGTTAGCTTAATCTGATGGCCATTGATATTCTTTTCTAAAACTTCCCCCATCAGCAATCTGTAATCTTGTGGAAGGATCGCGGTACTTCCTTGGTCCCCATGCATAATCGCATCAACAATTTCTAACCAAGTTTCCCATAGTTCCTGAGGCTCTACCCCATATTCAGGAGCAACATTATAAATAGCTTCTCGGTCTAACCCAGCATTCTCACTGACAACATTTGAAAGTTCTTTATGTAATTGCCGGTCTTCACTTGTCAGTTCTCTTAATTCTGTGACTCTTGGTTTAAACCTCGTGGTCATTTCAGAAACTAAAATATCTTCTGCCTGAGGAGCCGACTCTTCGACTGTTTCTGTGCCCTTCGCCTCTGCTTCTTCTAACTCATCTTCTGCCGCACAAGCGCCTAGTGATAAACAAATTAAGCCCAGTAATAAATGTTTCCTCATTAACCCTTCCTCCTATTCATAAGTATTCTTTCAATACGTTTTTGTATCTTTATCCTAACATGTTATAAAAATAGAGCATAGCCCTCATTTAGAAAATGATGCCATGCTCTACCTTTTTCAATTATTTCATTTTATTATTCAAATCCACATAATTCATATCCTTGGCTTTCCGCATCACTCAAACTCATTTCTTGGATCGAATTTGCATTATTTAATCCACGACAGTTTGCTGAATAATGGTATTTTGTACCACTCTGTGGTGCTATGTAGACCGTAGTTTCTACTTGATCTGATTGAGTCGCTTCAACAGGTGCTTCTTCTTTCGGGGGAGAAGGCGAAGAATTTTGTGGTGCTTGTTGTTGTGATTTTTGCTGTGTTTGGGCTTCCGCTTGCTTTTGCGCCTCTTCAGCTTCTTCTGCGGCCGCAATTTTTCGTTCTTCTTCGGCGGCCTCTTCAGCGGCTTGCTTCTTCTCCTCTTCAGCTTTTTCAGCTGCTAGCCGTTCTTCTTCTTCAATTTCTGCAAGTTCGTTATCTAATGACGTTAAGCGTCGCTCTAATCGACCATTCGCCACTGAAAGATCAGAAACTAACGCGTAAGCTTCCTCATAAGTGGTTCGATCTTTCTCGTCTTCTGCCTTTTCAACAACTTCTGTTGCCGCTGCGAGTTCTTCTTCATATTCCTCAACCGCTGCGAGTGTTTTATCTAAACGAGCGCTTAAATCCGCATCTTCTTCCTCTAACTCACGCAATAACTTCTCTGCCTTATTATAATTCCGTTGCGTGGGTGTTTCTTCCACTTTTTTAATGGCTTCAAGGATTTCTTCTTTTAAAGCTTCTTCTTTTTCAATGCGTTCTTGCTCTTCTTGGCGCGCAATCTCTGCTAATCTTTTCTCTTCAGCTAAATGTTCAGCTTCCGCTTTTGCTTCTTGCTCTTGTTGTTCAATGCGTTCTTGTTCCGCAGTTTGTGCCCCTATAACAGGCCCTGATACCGAGAATAAAAGAAGACCTAAAACTAATATGCCAATGCCTTTACGTCTACTTCTTTTTCTAAACAGATAAAATAATCCTAACACGACAACTAAAAATGAACTTAAAAACATCAAATAAGGCCAGACCTCTAAGCCACCAAAGACTAAAGCAATCGTATAAAAACCAGTCAACCCATACTTTACAGGTTTCGACCAATCTGTCTGTTTATACATTAAATATAAACCAACAGGAAAAAATAAAATAAGCCACATAATGACTTTCTAATTCTTCATACTCTTCTCTCTCTTCTACTTATTTTTTTATACATTATAATATACCGTACAGAATTGTTTTTGGGTAGCTTAATTTTTCTTTACCCTGTTTCTCAGCAAATAAATGGATAACCTAATAACCCCTCCATCCCTGAAAAGTATGGAGGGGCTATTCATTAAGTTCGATTATTTTAAGTGAATTTATTAGAAGTTTTAACGGCCGAGCCTTTCAGCGTGCCAGCCATTATTTTCTAAGTAAATTGTATTTTCTTTTTGCCAAGGTGTATTCAAAATGAATTTATTACATTTTAGCTTGATCTTTTCTTCGTTTGTTTGGATTGTGACCTTATATTGCATCAGACCTTTTTTGACTTCTATCGCTTGAATAGCCTCTTTTGGAATGACTTGGTAGTCTTCTTTAAATTTCCCCATAGCAGATAATGGTGCTAGAACAATTTCATCGGGATAAAAAGCAATAATATAATATTTATATTTAAAGGCCGTATAGGCTCCCCATAACAGGAACCAACGCTTCCTTGGTTCTCTATAGCCATATGTAAAATTTGTGGTCACTGTACGATCAATAGCCGCAAAATACTCTTTGATATTTTCAATTTTTAAAGCTTCATTCATTCTCATTCCTCCAGGTCCTTTTGAGTACTTCCAAAATTTTCTTTATATTTCTAACATTTACCTTATACAAACGTTGT
>CAJUOQ010000049.1 GCA_910588235.1 uncultured Atopostipes sp.
ACATATTTTAAATACTTAATGGAACCGCCAGATACGGATCCGTACGTCTGGTGGTATGAGAGGACGATTTATTTCGTCCTACTCGATTCTTATTCATCACTGATTGTTTCAGAGGATGAAGGATGTACCGATTCAATTTTTGTCTTAGAGTCCTTAAACTTGTTCTTGTTGTCTAGTTCTAAATGTTCTTGTAATTCACTTTGAATGTCTGCTAAAGATTCATCGTAAGGTTCCCAAACATAAACTTCTAAATCGTAATGAGGGAAGTATTCATTATAAGCAAAACCATCGAAGGTGAGTTGTTCGGCATTGCTCGCAACACTACCGTAGTTCCCAGCGATTGCTAACATTTGTTGACTTGTTGCATTGGTTTCGAGATAGGGCTCAATTGAATTTAAAACACCTGTTAAATTTGTGATTGTATTAAAGGATGCTAATTCATCTAATACTTCGATAACCACTTCTTGTTGTCTCTGCTGACGACCAAAATCTCCTTGGGGATCTTCTTTACGCATTCTAGCGTAACCTAAAGCTTCAGCCCCGTCGAGCGTTTGCATCCCTTCATGAATTTCTACCGGTTTGCTTCCATCGATATAGTTGCTTTGTGTAAATTCAAGATCAGAGTCAACTGTCACACCACCTACCGCATCCACTAGTTCCACTAAACCGCGAAAGTCCATCGTGGCATAGAATTCAATCGGAATGTCCAAGTAACTACTAACCATTTCTCGAGCCAGTGATGGACCGCCAGTCGCATAAGCCGCATTGATTTTTTCTGGTGTACCATCCGGTAATGTAACGCGAGCATCACGTGGAATAGAAACTAATTTGATGTCTTCGGTTTTAGGATTAACCGTCGCCACAATAATAGTATCACTTCGGCTAGCGCCACCATCTTCAACATCAATCCCTAAGATTAAAGCAGAAAATGGTTCTAAGTCTTCGAGTTGTTGGGTAATTTCGATCGCCTGAGGATCGTCGGATCCATCACTGTCGGCACTGATTCCATCTAAAAAGGAACCAATCTTACTCCCGTAGTAACCCGTGACTCCTCCGAAAAATATTGCCAGTAAAATCCCGATACTTAAGAGGGTTTCAAAGACTCTTTTTTTATTTAACTTTTTTCGAACATGTTTTTTAGAACGCATGTGCATCCTCAATTCTTTTCATAATAAACTCTAATTTATAAGCTGTTAAACAGTTTATTACAATGATTAAAAAAAAGCAATAAAAAATCAAATTATTACATATTTTACAAGTTGAATTTATGAACAGTCAATAATCTATTCCGTGACCGGACTTTCAATCCATGCTTGTTTGCCGACTTCAATTTCAGCTTCAGCGCTTGTCCAATTTGTAATGTCTTCAATGAATTTTTCCTCATCTTCTATGGGAACGACACAATGGTAGGTAATATGTTCAGCGTAAGTAATATCTTGAATGGCGTAATTCGCTTCTCGTAAGGAATTTTCGACACTCCCGCTCTGAGCATAAGAAACCGTCATGTCAATG
Organism: uncultured Atopostipes sp.; assembly: GCA_910588235.1. GTDB lineage: Bacteria > Bacillota > Bacilli > Lactobacillales > Carnobacteriaceae_A > Atopostipes. The sequence goes on from CAJUOQ010000049.1 coordinate 1,513, forward strand.
AGTAATTGGACTTGACGTTCAACAATTCCTACCGCATTTACGGCTTCATTGACAGCACCACCGTATGCGCGAATTAAACCACCAGCTCCTAATTTTTTGCCGCCGAAGTAACGAGTAACGACCGCTACAACGTTTTTCAAATCCCGTTTTAAAAAGATTTCTAACATCGGCACACCTGCCGTACCACTAGGCTCTCCATCATCATGAGCTCTTTGAATTTCGTCATTCATTCCCAGTGTATAGGCGGAACAGTTATGGGTCGCTTTCCAATGTTCTTTTTTTACTTCGTCGATAAACGCTAAAGCTTCCTCTTCGGATTCAACCCTTTTTAAGTGGCAGATGAACCGTGATTTTTTAATTTCGATTTCGTGAATCCCATTCTCTTGAATGGTTCGATAATTTTCCAATGAATAGAACCTCCTTCAATCATTTTATTATCTCTATCATACGCTATATTTTCTCATAGTTGAAATATAAAAACTAGAGGGAAGGAGAACGAAAATTTTTTAACGAATATTGATGATTTTTTTATGAAAAACAAAAATAAAAATGAAATTTCAAAATAAATGCAAATATATAGAGTAAGGGGATCAATCAATTAAAGGAAGGAGAAAAAGATGGAAACTTTACTTTATGGCAGGGAGTTACTACGTAAAGAGTTACCCAGAGATTTTGAACAAAGAGACTCAAAGCCAATGATCAAACCAACGTCTATTGAAAAAGGAGGAAAATATGTTTGTCAAAGATGTCAAGCAACGATGACTCCTATCAGTCAAGGAGAATGCGTCTGTGGCAAGGCATGTGCTTATTGTCGAAATTGCATTCAAATGGGAAAAGTCACGAAGTGCGCTCAATTTTATCATCTACCTGAACCTAATGATTTCGAGCAGGAGGAAGGAGAATTATTGGCTTGGCCAGGAACATTATCGCCGCAACAACAAGTCGCATCTCAAACGATTATCGAAGCGATTCAACAGAAGCAGACGCGGTTGTTGTGGGCAGTGACGGGCTCGGGGAAAACAGAAATGCTTTTTGAGGGGATCGAATATGCGTTACAACAAAAGAAACGGATAGGGATCGCCAGCCCACGAGTCGATGTTTGTCTTGAGCTTGCGCCAAGATTACAAGCTGCTTTTCCCACCACGCCACTGGCTTTATTGTATGGTGGAATGGAGGAGCCTTATACCTATACACAGCTTGTTCTCGCCACGACTCACCAGCTTTTTCGTTTTCGGGAAGCTTTCGATGTGTTAATTATCGATGAAATTGACGCCTTTCCTTTTCGGAGGAATGCCTCTTTAGAATATGCGGCGACGAAAGCTCGTAAAAAAGAAGCGGCTGTGATTTATCTCTCCGCGACACCCAGTCAAAAAATGCAAAAGAAAGTCAAACAGAAAAAGTTACCGGCAACTATATTACCTGCACGTTATCATGGATATGCTTTACCTGTGCCAAAAGCAAAATTATGTTTCAATTGGCGCCAGCGAATATTAAAAAAACCGTTAAAAACGACCTTTGGCAAAGCTCTAGCTCAACGACTTAAAGATCAGCGAAAATGTTTAATTTTCGTGCCCAATATTCAATGGTTATTAAAATTTGAAAAAGTTTTACGGAAATTATATCCAAAGCTTCCTTTTCAAGCTGTATCGGCTGCGGATCCTTTAAGAAAAGAAAAAGTGGAAGAGATGCGTCAAGGAAAGCTACAATTTTTACTAACGAGCACGATTTTAGAACGCGGAGTCACGTTCCCTAATATTGATGTTTTAGTCATCGGCGCTGAAGACCGTATTTTTACCGAGTCTGCTTTAGTACAAATCGCCGGGAGAGTTGGGCGTGCGTCTGAATACCCGACGGGAGAGGTGCTGTTCTTTCATCATGGACAGTCTAAAGCCCTTAAAAAAGCGATCAAACAAATTAAACAAATGAACCGGCTCGCAAAAGAACGGGGGCTTATTGAATGAGTATCTGTGTATTTTGCAGTGAAACAATCGAACCACCGCTGTCGCTGGGCTTTATCTTCTCCTTTCAACCGCTGCAAGAATCAGTAACTTGCGCGACTTGTTTTAAAAAGTTTAAACGTATTGAAGCAAAACAAGCTTGTCCCGGTTGTTTTCGAAAACAACGGGAACAAAAAATGTGCAGGGATTGTCTAAAATGGAAGGAGAAACTAAGTCAGTTCCCCCTCAGCCATACGGCTTTATATACTTACAATGAAATGGCGCGCGAATATATGAATCAGTTCAAATTTCAAGGTGACCTGCTTCTAGCTGAAGTATTCAGCGATGTTTTGCGGACATATTTGAAACCTTGGCAGAAGACGCACACGATTGTGCCGATTCCTTTAAGCGAAATTAGTCAAAAAGATAGAGGATTTAATCAAGTCGAACAACTCTTAACGAAAGCAGGCATTCCTTATCAATTACTCCTTGAACATCGGGGCACGGAAGCGAAACAATCGAGCAAGAGCAAAGCCGAAAGAATGCAGACGGAACAACCTTTTAAATTAAAAGACAGCGAAAGATTAAGGTTTGAAAAGCCAATCCTGATTGTTGATGATGTTTATACAACGGGTCGAACGATTTTACATGCGCGCGAAATTTTTGCGGGTCAGATAGAGACGGCTTCTTTTTCTTTATTTCGGTGAAAGAGGGAGCTTATATTGGGTTTACCCCTTTTAAAGACTCGTGTTGAATTTCCCGTGGGCTTTTCTTGTGAATAAAAACGCTGTCAGGTATAATGAAGTTAAGTTAGAGAATATAAATGAGAAAAACATACAGATGTTGTCTCATCTATTTTAAAAGCAATAGAGATAAAATGGACGGAAGGGTGAAGTAGTATGTTGAATTATAATGTACGTGGAGAAAATATCGAGGTTACCCCAGCGATTAGAGAGTATGTCGCCTCAAAAGTAGGTAAAATTGAAAAATATTTTGATGAAGTGCCTGAAGCAAGCGCACACGTCAATTTAAAAATTTACTCTGATCGAAATGGAAAAGCTGAGGTAACCATTCCTTTACCAAATATTGTTTTGCGAGCAGAGGAGACTTCCCCAGATTTATACGGAAGTATCGACCTAGTCGCTGACAAATTAGAACGTCAGATGCGAAAATATAAAACAAAAGTGAATCGTAAGTTCCGCCGCGTCAGTCAACCCTCTGAAGAATATCAACCCGTGGATCCTGATTTATTAAATGATGATAAAGAAGAAGATAACGGTCCTAATTTACGCATTGTGCGAACAAAAAGATTCGATTTGAAACCGATGAACGCTGAAGAAGCTGTGTTACAAATGGAAATGTTAGGCCATGATTTCTTCGTATTCTTAGATGGCGAAACGAACAGTACTAACATTGTCTATAAACGAGATGATGGAGATTTTGGTTTAATTGAAACGGATGAATTAGAAGATCTATAAAGTTTTTAAAAATGACGATAACGATGAGAGTTTAAAAGAGCAGCGGCGAAAAGCGCTGCTCTTTTTTAAGTGTCCGATAAGATATTTAGGAGGATAATAGAAAGGGTTATTGACTTGTGACAACGTGTCACATACAATAAAGAATGTCGTTTTAAACAATTACACAAAAAGCAATAGAACTTTCAAGACAAAACAATTTAAAAATGAGGTGGTTGAATGCCGACACAAACTTTTTATAATTTATCAGAAGAAAAAAGACAACGGTTGATTGAAGCGGCGATTGACGAATTTACAGCACGTTCTTTTCGCGAAGCCTCTATCACAAATATTATTAAACAAGCAGAGATTCCTCGAGGAAGTTTTTATCAATATTTTGAGGATTTAGATGATCTGTTTTTTTATTTAATTAAAAGGTTTGTGGTCAACCTCTCCGAACATACGCTGATTATTTTTGAAAAAACAAGCGGCGATTTTCAAGAAGTGACTTCAGCTTATGCAGAGGCATACATTGACTTTGTGATGGGAAGCGAGAAATCTTCTTTTTACAAAGTCATTTATTTAAATATGAACTCGAAAATAAAGGACAAAATTTTTAAGGCCATTATCCAGTCCTTTAAAGATTCGCCGATTGTTTATAGTAAATTTGAACCCCACTCATCTTTAAATTTAAATCTTGAGACATCCCCTGAATATATCGAACTTATTCATTTTACCTTAAGTGTGTTAAATCATGTCATAGCAAAAGGCTTTGTAGAAGAGTGGACGATTCAAGGAACAAAAGATCTGTTTAATAGACGTTTAGAATGGATGTCACATGGTGTAATTAGTGCTTAAAATTGCAAAATAGAGGAGATTTTTTATGTTAAGAATATGGAAATTAATGGATACTAAAACAATCATTAAAATTGTTTTACTGATTGCTTTTGAAGCAACAGGTTTTCTTATATTACCAACACTCTCATCCATTATTTTAAATGAGAGTACGACAAGTAATGATCCAACCATTATTTGGACAATTGGGGCGATCATGTTGGTGTTTAACGTGTTAGCAGTTATTGTTGCAACTTTCAGTACTAAAATGAGTGCTAAAGAGTCTCAAGGATTAGGCGACACTTTACGGAAAAAAGTTTTTAACCGTATTATGTCCTTTTCTCAAGAAGACTTATCAAAATTTGGTCCCTCAACGTTAATTACGCGAACGACCAATGATGTGATGCAAATTCAATTAGTGACGATGATGATGTTACGTTTAATTATTATGTCACCAATGGTAATGATTGTTTCAACCATATTTGCGTACCGAGTACAACCGGAATTAGCATGGGTTATTGCGATTACATTACCAATAATGGCTATTTTTCTATCCATTATTTTTAAATTTGCTAATCCTGTTTTCCGTTCATTACAAGGAAAAACCGACCGTTTAAACCAAGTTTTCCGTGAAGGATTAACAGGTATCCGAGTGATTCGTGCGTTTAATACGACGAACTATGAAGAAAATCGTTTCGATGATGCGAACCAAGATTTCAGAAACACAGCGATTAAAGCACAGACGATCTTAGGTTTAATGATGCCGACGATGATGCTGACTTTAGGTCTTTCAAATGTGTTAACCTTTGCCAATGGTGCTGGATTAATTGTTGAAGGAACGATGGGTGTTGGAGATTTAATTGCCTTTTCACAATACGGCATTCAAATTTTAATTAGTGTATTACAAATTGCGATGCTGTTCTTCTTCATTCCACGAGCACAAGTTTCAGCAGAGCGTATTTTACAAGTTATCGATACAGAGCCAACAATTCAAGATGACGAACAAACGGTTCCTTTAAATGTCAATGGCGAGATCACACTAGAGTTTGATCATGTCGACTTTGGTTTCCCGCAAGCTGAACGCCCAGCCGTTCAAGATATTAATTTTACTGCTTATCAAGGCGAAACGATTGCGATTATCGGAGGAACAGGCTCTGGGAAAACAACGATTGGTAATTTAATACCTCGTCTCTATGAAGCAACAAAAGGACAAGTCAAAATTAATGGTGTGGATATAAAAGACGTTTCGCAAAAAGAATTACGTCAGTACATTGGTTTCGCACCACAGCAAGCTTTACTCTTTTCTGGAACTATCCGTTCGAACTTAAAATACGGAAAACCAGATGCGACCGATGAAGACATGTGGCATGCTTTAGAAGTCGCTCAAGCTGACTTTGTTAAAGACTTACCAGAAGGTTTGGACGCCCGTGTCGAACAAGGTGGAGACAACTTTTCCGGTGGACAACGTCAACGTTTAAGTATAGCGCGGGCGATTATTAATCAACCAGCTATTTATGTGTTTGACGACTCCTTCTCTGCTTTAGACTTTGAAACAGATGCGAAATTACGTGAAGCTTTAAAACCTGAAACAAAAGATGCGATTACCGTCATTATCGCCCAACGTGTGAATACGGTCGTTAATGCGGATCGAATCTTAGTTACAGATAATGGAGAAATTGTCGGACAAGGTACGCACGAAGAGTTACTTGAAACCAACGAGTTGTACCGAGATATTGTTCATTCACAAACGAAAGGGGACGATGTTGATGGCGAATGATAAAAAAGAAACATTCCGTCGCAATAAAGCCACAAACTTTTGGGGGACGGTTAAACGTCTAGCGATGTATATGTCGGGCCGCGCCTGGTGGATCCTTGTGGTCTTCCTCTTATCCGCTGGTTCCGCCATATTAAGTGCGCAATTGCCTTTAGTGATGGGAAATATTACCACAACCATTTTTGAAGGTTTAGGGATGGAAGCCGGCGTAGATTTTGGCGCTGTAACTCGTCTCATCATTATATTGGGTAGTTTTTATGTATTTAGTGCAGTGTTCCGTTATTTACAACAATTTATTACGGCGCGTATTTCACAACATACCGTTTATGATTTACGAAAAGACATTAAAGAGAAAATGGGACGTCTACCAATCTCTTATTTTGACACGCACTCAAATGGAGATATCCTGTCCCGTGCGATTAACGATATGGACCAGATTTCTAACGTTTTAGGACAATCATTGACACAAATTTTAACAAGTGTTTTCCAATTCTTAGCGATCTTAATTACGATGCTTTCGTTGAGTGGTCCTTTAGCCATTTTAATTATATTGATGATTCCTTTAAATGCTTTGATTATTCGTTTCCTAGCTCCGAGAGCGCAGAAACAATTTGGAATACGTCAAAATGAAATTGGTCACTTAAACGATTATGTAGAAGAAATGTATACAGGCCATGCGATTGTTAAAGTCTTTAATCAAGAAGAAAATGAGTTAGAAACGTTTGCTGATAAGAGTGAGAAAGTAAACGACGCTGCCTGGAAAGCAGAATACTATGCCGGCTTGATGAACCCGCGTGTGGGAGCAGCGAAAGACTTTATCTTTATCTTAATCACAATTTTTGGTGGTTATGGTGTAGTGACTGGTTCCATCGCAATTGGAGTAGTTCAAGCTTTCTTACAATATGCGAACCAGTTCAGTCAACCATTCCGTGCGTTAGCGAACTTAGCGAATACAATCCAAATTACAGTTGCTTCTGCAGAACGAGTTTTTGAAGTTCTAGATGAAGAAGAAATGGAAGAACCAGAAGGCGCTGAAGTGAAAGAAGATTCACCTTATAAAATCGAATTCGAACATGTTCAATTTGGTTATAATAAAGACGACTTATTAATGACAGACTTTAACTTAAAAGTACATGCAGGTGAAATGACCGCCATTGTTGGTCCAACAGGAGCTGGTAAGACGACATTAATTAACTTATTGGAACGTTTTTACGATGTGAGTGGCGGAGCCATTCGTTATGAAGGTGTAGATGTTCGTGACATGTCTCGAGAAGAATTGCGAGATAAATTCTCAATGGTTCTCCAAGATACTTGGTTATTTAGTGGCACGATTTGGGATAACTTAACCTATGGAACGAGCGATGCAGACGAAGAAGAAGTAATTACGGCATCTAAAGCAGCGCACGTACACGACTTTGTCGAAACATTACCAGACGGTTATGACACCGTCCTAGAAGAAGATGGTGTGAATATCTCACAGGGACAACGACAATTGATCACGATTGCGCGAGCTTTCTTACGCGATCCTGAAATCTTAATTTTAGATGAAGCAACATCCAGTGTGGATACTCGTACGGAAATTCTTATCCAACGAGCAATGGAACGACTACTCGAAAACCGTACAAGTTTTGTGGTCGCCCACCGCTTATCAACGATTCGAGACGCGGACCGCATTATCGTTATGGATCAAGGAGACGTTATCGAAACCGGTAGCCACGATGAATTAATGGAGCAACAAGGTTTCTATGCGAACTTGTACAATGCTCAATTTGCTTAAAAATTAAATAAGAGATGGATAAACGCGATTATTTTAGTCGCGTTTATTTCTTTTTCTATAGTAGGTGGATGGAGGGCTACCCGGAAGCTAAATGAATTATCGTCCCGCGGTGAGCGCCCAGCCGGCAGCTAAACGAATTATCGTCCTGCGGTGAGCGTCTATCCGGAAGCTAAATGAATTATCGTCTCGCCGGGAGATAAAACGATTATTGTCCCGCGGTACTAATCGCTAAGATGATTCAAGAGAAAAAAATACCGCTTTCTAATAAAAATTCTGTTCAAAAACTCTTTTTATAGCTTTATTCTTCGGAAAGGATTTGTATGAGAAGATACTCACTTTCCGATTGTTTTTTACTATAATTATTGATATTATTAATGATAGACTTATAATAATGATGAAGAAGTATGCCCGAAAGACGAAACAGAGTATACGTATGACAATTAAACATACTATGCATTTTAAAAAATAATAAATAAAAGAATGTGGAATGAATTGACTGAAGGAGATTAAAAATGGTCCAATTTTTAAAAAAATTATTTGATACTGACCGCCAAGTTTTAAAACGTTATGGCGAGATGGCTGATCGAATTGAAAATCTAGCAGATGAGTATGAAGCTCTATCTGACGATGAATTAAAAGCAAAAACACCCGAACTAAAGAGCCGAATCGAAAATGGTGAAACATTAGATGATTTATTACCGGAAGCTTTTGCGACGGTCCGTGAAGCTGCTCTCCGTGTGCTCGGACTATATCCATTCCCTGTGCAATTAATGGGAGGTATTGCTTTACACGAAGGAAACATTGCAGAGATGAAAACCGGAGAAGGTAAGACATTAACAGCGACTATGCCGGTTTATTTAAATGCGCTTGCCGGAAAAGGTGTCCATGTGGTTACAGTGAACGAATACTTAGCCACTCGTGACGCGGAAGAAATGGGGGAGTTATACGAATGGTTAGGCCTTTCAGTAGGTTTAAACTTAAATTCGAAAAACTCACAAGAAAAACGGGAAGCTTATGCGGCTGACATTACCTACACCACCAATAACGAGTTAGGTTTTGACTATCTCCGTGATAATATGGTGGTTTATCGAGAAGATATGGTACTACGACCATTATCTTATGCGATTTTAGACGAGGTGGACTCGATCTTAATCGATGAAGCGCGTACGCCTTTAATTATTTCCGGACAAGCGTCACGTTCTACTTCATTTTATACACGCTGTGATTTCTTTGTAAAAGGTTTAGAAGAAGATGTGGATTATACGATTGATATTCAATCTAAAACAATCAACTTTACCGAAGAAGGCATCGATAAAGCAGAGCGTGCTTTCCGCACAGACAACCTATACGATGTGAAGAACCAAGAACTAGTGCACCATTTAGACCAATCGCTTCGTGCAAATTATATGATGATCCGTGATAAAGATTATGTTGTCGATGAAGATGAAGTGAAAATCGTCGACCAGTTTACAGGTCGTATTATGGAAGGACGCCGTTATTCTGACGGACTACATCAAGCTATTGAAGCAAAAGAGGATGTAGAAATCCAAAAAGAAACGAAGACAATGGCGACCATTACTTTCCAAAACTTTTTCCGTATGTATGAAAAACTAGCGGGAATGACGGGTACGGCTAAAACGGAAGAAGAAGAGTTTACTGAAATTTATAATATGAATGTTATTGCAATTCCGACAAATAAACCAATGATTCGTGATGACCGCGATGATGTGATTTACCCAACCTTGGATAGTAAATTCCGAGCCGTTGTTCGTGATATTAAAGAACGTCACGAAAACGGACAGCCGGTATTGGTCGGTACAGTTGCAGTAGAAACTTCAGAGCTCTTGAGTCGTTATTTAGAACAAGCAGGCGTTCCGCATGAAGTATTAAATGCGAAGAACCACTTCCGTGAAGCAGAAATTATTATAACGGCAGGACAACCAGGTTCCGTAACCATTGCGACAAACATGGCTGGTCGTGGTACCGACATTAAGTTAGGCCCTGGTGTGGTTGAAAATGGCGGTTTAGCTGTTATTGGTACTGAACGACATGAATCTCGTCGTATTGATAACCAGTTACGAGGTCGTTCAGGTCGTCAAGGGGACCCAGGTGTTTCGCAGTTTTATCTTTCATTAGAAGATGATCTAATGAAACGTGCAGGTTCCGATGCGATTCAGCAATTATTGGAACGCTTGAAAATTGAAGGTGACGATGCCGTCATTCAAAGTCGTATGATCTCAAGACAAATTGAATCTGCCCAAGAACGACTTGAAGGAAATAACTATGACACCCGTCGAAATGTTCTTCGTTACGATGATGTGATGCGAGAGCAACGTGAAGTGATTTATTCACAGCGTGAAGAAGTTATTTTACAAGATGATTCTTTAGATTATGTAGCGATTCCGATGATTCAACGTACGATTGATCGTTACGTTGATATCTATACACAAGCTGAAGATCGAGCTGAATGGAATTTAGAATATCTACTTGATTTTGCACAAACTGTTTTACTGCGTTCTTCTGATGATCTTGCTTTGGAAGACTTGGAAGGTAAAACAGCCAAACAAATTCGAGAATTATTACATGATCTCGCGAAAGAAAATTATTCTGTACAAAAAGAACAACTTGAAAGTGAAGAAATGTTTTTAGAGTTTGAAAAAGTGGTTATTTTACGAGTTGTTGACCAACAATGGACCGACCATATTGATGAAATGGACCAATTAAGACAAGGAATTGGCTTACGCTCTTATGGTCAAGATGATCCATTAGTGGAATATCAGCAAGAAGGTTACCGTCTGTTTGAGGAAATGATTGCAGATATTGAGTATGAAGTGACTCGTCTACTGATGAAATCACAAATTCGTAAAAACCTTGAACGTGAACAAGCACAGCCAACTTCTAAACCTAAAAAAGTGACGAGAAGACCGAATGAATCGACTAAAGGCTAAGTCGAAATTGAAGTGAATAAGACGACATGAACCCCTTTTGTAGATTGAAGAGGGGTTCTTTTATTCAAGGAGGATCTATAGATGGAACTAAATGAAATACGTAAAGAGTTAGAAGCGATTAATAAAAAAATAAATGCATTTCGGGGGTCTCTTTGACTTAGAAAAAATGCAAGTGGATATTCGTGAATACAACGAGACCATGACGCAACCAGACTTTTGGGATGAACCAGACAAAGCTCAAACACTCATTAACGAGGCAAATGAACTAAAAGATCAATACAATGCCTTTATGCGTTTAAGTGATGGTTACGACGAATACCAATTAATGCTGGAAATGGTCGAAGAAACAGCGGATGATGATTTAAGAGCTGAATTAACGGAAGGAATTCAGAATCTTCATGATGAAGTGGAAGATTTTGAATTGGTCATGTTATTAGATGATCCTTATGATCGTAACAATGCAATCTTAGAATTACATCCTGGTGCTGGAGGAACAGAATCTCAAGACTTCGGTGAAATGCTGTTTAGAATGTATACACGATATATTGAACAAAAAGGCTTTACCTTTGAAGTGATTGATTATCAAAGCGGAGACGAAGCCGGAATAAAAAGTGTAACTTTATTAGTCAAAGGCGAATATGCTTATGGCTTTTTAAAAGCAGAAAAAGGCGTGCATCGATTGGTTCGAATTTCACCTTTCGATTCAGGAGGCCGTCGCCACACTTCTTTCGTTTCTTGTGAAGTAACGCCAGAAGTTTCTGATGAAATTGAAATTGATGTCCAACCGGATGAAATTCGTGTCGATGTTTACCGCGCGAGTGGAGCGGGCGGACAGCACGTAAACAAAACTGAATCGGCTGTTCGTATCACGCATCTTGAGACGGGGATTGTAGCTACGAGTCAAGCAGGTCGTTCACAACTTGCGAACCGTCAAACAGCAATGCAGCTGTTGAAATCGAAATTGTTCCAAAAAGAACAAGAAGAAAAAGAAGCGGAACTCGCAAAATTACGAGGCGAGCAAAAAGAAATTGGTTGGGGTTCTCAAATCCGTTCTTATGTTTTCCATCCCTATGCGATGGTAAAAGATCACCGAACCGATGTAGAAAGTGGAAATACAGATGCGGTGATGGATGGCGCATTAGATCAATTTATTGAACCTTATTTAAGATTAACCATGAATGACCACGAATAAAAAGACAATGGCTCAGTTTTTAGAGAAGTTTTTCTTCTTTAGAAATTGAGCTTTTTTATTTGGCTCTATAATTTATGGTGTTGATGGATCTTTCAGATTCATTGACACCATT
>CAJUOQ010000050.1 GCA_910588235.1 uncultured Atopostipes sp.
AGTATTGAACTGCATTCTCTAAAAATTCTATCAACACTATTTGACAGAGAACCATTAATCTAAGCAATTTTTCTAAAGGTGTTATCGTACATGCCACAATAAAAAAGAGAACCTACTCATTCCCGTGGGAAAAGGTAAGTTCTCTTTTCAATTAGACGCTACGACTTTTTGTCACTGCTGCTACTTTTTATTCAGCTTCAATATTTAAATATTTTTTCAAAGCACTGTGTAAAAATTCAGCCGCTCCTGGTTCAATTTCTTCATAGTACGCTTTGAACCGATCATCGTGGATATACATCAAGCTCAAGTTATAGTGGGCTTCTTCTGTGTAGTGACCTGCTGGCCAAACGGAACGCAGCCATGCTTGGCATTTTGGCGACTTCTTGCCCTAACTCGCTTTCGGGTGTTGTCGTTCTCGTCGCTTCTGCTAGTTTTTGATTCATCTCTGTCGTCAACGCTTCAAACGCTTGATAATCTTCTGCTGTCATATTTGCAAATTTTTTATTGGATTGCTCAACGACTTTCTCCCCATATTTTTCGCGAATTTCCGTACCATATTTTTCTTCGTTTTGCGCAATACGTTCTTTTTTAAACGCTTCAAATTTTTCTTGATCCGTCATGTTGACTTCCCCTCTCACCTCTTGAATGGATTTCTCGACGGTAGCGATTAACCCATCCAACCGATTTCTTTTTTGGTTTAGGCGGGTGAGATGTTTATACAAAGCCTGCTCGACATCAAATGTCGGAGCTTGTACAATCTGTTTAATCTCTTCTAAACTAAATTCTAATTCCCGGTAGAATAATATTTGTTGCAACAGGTTCATTTCTTCCAGCCCATAAATCCGATAACCATTGGGCTTTGTCCGCTTTGGTTTTAATAAATCAATTTCATCATAATATCGCAATGTCCGTGCACTGACACTGGATAACTCGGCTAATTGGCTGACTGTATATTCCATCCCCTCACCTCCAAAACTAGTATAGACCTTTACGTAACGTGAAGGTCAAGCATAAAAGGAAATTTTTTTAATAAAAAAGCTGGCCTCCCGCTTGGAAAACCAACTGTTTAATCGTTTCTTTAATGATGTTGTGCTTCTTCGACACTCTCACCAATAATTCGAACTTCTCTTTCTAATACCACATCAAATTCTTCTAAAATAACTTCTTGAATGTGTTCAATTAATTCAATGTAATCGGTAGCTGTTGCTCCATCAATGTTGACGATAAAGCCTGCATGTTTTTTAGAAACTTGTGCCCCACCCCAAGTTAAACCTTGTAAGTCGGCATCTTGAATTAATTTGCCTGTAAAGTGTCCTGTTGGTCGTTTAAAGACCGAACCACAAGAAGGATATTCCAGCGGTTGTTTTGATGTTCTTAAGAACGTTAATTCATCCATACGTTCTCTAATTTGCTCAGGCTTTCCTTTTTTCAATTTAAAGGTAACATCTAATACAATATCATTTGTTTCTTGGAGTTTGCTATGACGATAAGTAAATTCCATCTCTTCATTACTGGCTTCAATAATTCGGCCATCACGCGTTAAGATCGTCACTTTTTCAATGACATCTTTCACTTCGCCTTCGTAAGCTCCAGCATTCATATAGACCGCTCCGCCCGTACTGCCCGGGATCCCACAAGCAAACTCTAAACCAGTCAACTCGTGTTCATAAGCTGTTTCGCTGACGCCGATAATTGGGGCGCCTGACTGAGCAACCATCGTCGTTCCGTCTACTTTGATTGTTTTCAGTTCCGTTAAAATAACCGTGACCCCACGGATACCGCCATCTTGTACAATTAAATTACTCGCATTTCCTAGAATCGTTAGGGGATGGTTCTCTTCATGTACCCAATCAATAATAGCGGAGACTTCAGCGACCGTTGCGGGAAAAAACAATAAATCGGCTGGTCCGCCCGTTTCAGTATAAGTATAGTTCGATAAAGGTTCATCTTTTTTAACAATTAAGTTTGGATGTTGTTTTAAGATTTCTGTATAGTCCACTAGACTCTTTCCTTTCAGCTTTAAATGCAATCTAGATTAATTTCAGTTTTGCTTATTTATAATAACACGAAAAACAACAGAAAAGTACCCCTCTGCGCGTTTGTTCTTGTTAAGTCTGTCATCCCTTTGAGATTATTTTAACCAAATAGACATCCTTTTATCCACAACTTATCCACAGCGGGTGTTGACAAGTCCTTTTTAAATGTGAACAATCTCAAAAAAAGCACTTATCTGAGGATTCAAATAAGTGCTTGCTTTGTTTCTATTCGTTTTCTGTTACCGCAGTATTTTCCTCTTCTGTGGTTGTTTCTTCGTCTTGTGGTCCTTCATCTTCAGCGACATAGTCAACTTCGATCATTCGTTCTTCATCGATGTTTAAAAGCACGCCATAAATACGACCATTTTGAATCTCACTCGTCGTCAAGACATAATTATTGATGCGTAAGGATACGCGTTCTTCTTCATCGGGGACATAGCCAATATGATGAATAATAAACCCAGCAATCGTATCGACTTCATCGGCTTCAATATCTTCGTCAAAGTAATCATTAAATTCTTCAATCGAGATACCACCATTAATATAATAATTAAATTCATCGATAATCCGAATATCACCAAGGGTTGTAATATCTGATTCATCATCGATTTCTCCCACAATCTCTTCGAGCAGGTCTTCCATCGTTACAATCCCTTCAACGCCCCCATACTCATCAATTAAAACTGCCATATGCTGTTGTTCGCGTTGAAATTCAATCAGTAAATCATCAATGTAAATCGTTGATGGTACTAACATCGGACGATTAGAAGTTTCCAATAAATCAATATTCTCAAAGCCTTCTTCAGTAGCCTTCTTCAATAATGTCTTCATGTGTAAAATACCAATGACATTATCTTTTTCCTCTTTATAGATGGGTATTCTTGAGTAAGGACTATCGATGACTTTCCGCAAGTTTTCATGATAATCCGCATCGATATCCATCATCACGGTATCTGTTCGTGGCACCATCACTTCACGAGCAATTTTTGTATCTAAGGACAAGACACCTTCCATCATGTCCAATTCATCCATATCAAAACTGCCACTTTCTCGACTTTGATCAATGATTACCCGCATTTCTTCACGTGTAAATTTCTCATCGCTCTCAGTGAAATCAATCGGTGTAATCCGTTGTAAAAGGTTTGTCGAAGCTGAAAGTAGCCAAATAAATGGACGGAAAATTTTCTGCACAAAGGAAACAATTCCACTTGTGGCCATCGCAATCGTTTCCGGCATTTGTAACGCAATTTGTTTTGGAAATAATTCACCAAATACAAGGGTGAAATAAGATAAAATTAACGTTACGACCACGGTAGCGACGGTGTCCGCTCCTGTAAAGTCTGGTAAAAATTCAGCAAAGACGATCGCAAAACTGGTCGCGGCTTGCGCACTCGATAGAAAACCAGCAAAAGTAATCGCCACTTGAATCGTCGCCAAGAAATCATCCGCTTCATCGAGTAAATTTAAAACACGAACGGCTTTCTTGTCACCTTCCTCTGCGGCTTGATTCACTTTTGTCTTGTTAATTGAAACAAAAGCAATCTCAGCAGCGGCAAAAAAGGCATTGATTAATGTTAATACTACAATGATTAATAATTCTGTAATCAGGGAACTCCCGGAAGAATCCATATCTCAACTCTCTCCTTAATATATTTCAAAAAAATTTGATTGGTTATTTTCATCTTTACATTCAAATAGATAGAAAAGCGGCTTAGCTTATTGTAAACTAAACCACTTTCCATATTGTTATAATTATAAATCAAAACTTTACTTTTGTGTAGCTTTTTTCTGATATTTGTCCGCTACACCTGTTTTTCTTAAGACCCACTTAATAATTTCAACAAAGACAATAATACTGATGGACGCTAAGACAACGATTAACCAACCTCTTCCATCTGGAAGGGTGACATCAAAGAAGTCGTTAATACCCGGAATTAAGATCACACCATATAGTAAAACGCCGGATAGTAAGGAAGCACCATTTAGGTATTTATTGTTGAATGGATTATCACTAAAGAGGGAATCAAAGACGTGCTTAACGTTAAAGGCGTGGAACAATTGAATCGTTCCTAACGTCGCGAAAGCCATTGTTTCTGCTAAGTTAATCGCAATCGCTTCGTCAACAGTCATCCCTAGTGTTGGAGCATATTGATAGCGCGCAAACCAGTAAACAAATAAGGTAGTTGCTCCTTCAAGGATTCCTTGATAAGTAATACTTGGTAAGACACCATTCGATAAGAAACTAGAATCCGTTGATCGTGGAGCCTGTTCCATACTGTCTTTTTCCGCCTCTTCCATCCCTAAAGCAATCGCTGGGAAGACGTCGGTCACTAAGTTAATCCATAAAATATGAATCGGCTCTAGAATTTGCCAACCCAGTAAAGTCGCGATAAATAAAGTGAGCACTTCACCTAAGTTTGCTGATAAAAGATACTGTACCGCTTTTTGAATGTTCGCAAAGACTTTTCGTCCTTCTTCCACTGCATTCACAATAGTGGCGAAGTTATCATCTGCAAGTACCATATCTGAGGCACCTTTCGAAACTTCAGTACCCGTAATTCCCATACCAACTCCGATGTTAGCTTGTTTTAGTGAAGGCGCATCGTTGACCCCATCACCTGTCATCGAAATTACTTTATCTTTTGATTGCCAAGCACGAATAATGCGAACCTTATGTTCAGGTGACACACGTGCATAGACAGAGTATTCTTCAATATTTTCTGCTAACTCTTCGTCGCTCATTTCATTTAATTCAGCACCTGTTAAAACGTGCTCTTGGTTATTGGCATCATTTGGATCTAAGATCGTTAAACGCTCAGCAATTGCTTGTGCTGTAATCGCGTGGTCTCCGGTAATCATAATAGTACGGATTCCTGCGTTTCGTGCTTCTTCGATTGAACCGCGTGCTTCTTCACGTTCCGGGTCAATCATCGCCACTAAACCAGCAAAGATTAAATCATTTTCCACTGTTTCTGTATTCACTTCTGCTGGAATTTCATCCACAATCTTATAAGCTCCAGCAAGGACACGCAGCGCTTCACGCGCTAAGTCTTCGTTTGCA
The DNA here is from genome assembly GCA_910588235.1 of uncultured Atopostipes sp. Lineage (GTDB taxonomy): Bacteria > Bacillota > Bacilli > Lactobacillales > Carnobacteriaceae_A > Atopostipes. Next base: position 5,098 of record CAJUOQ010000050.1, read on the forward strand.
TCGAGAATGCGTTCTTCATCCGCTTTTGTAAATTCAGAAACTTCACCATTATTGTAAATATGAGTCACTCGTTTAATTAACTGATCTGGCGCTCCTTTAACAGCGACTAGATAACGACCATCTTCTAATTCATGAATCGTTGACATTAATTTACGATCGGATTCAAAAGGAACTTCCGCGACCCGTGGTGTTTCTTGAAGGGCTGCTTCTAAATCAAATCCTTGATCCAAGACATATTGGATCATCGCGACTTCTGTCGGGTCTCCAACTAATTGATCGTTTGAATCAGTATCCGCATCGTTGGCGAAACTCGTTGAGCGCACTAACGGATGATCTAAATCGATCTCTTCGTCTGCATCATGCACTTCGCCATTGTAGTACACTTTTTCAATCGTCATTTGATTGACGGTTAACGTTCCGGTCTTGTCCGATGCAATGACTTGAGTACTTCCTAATGTTTCAACCGCTGGAAGTGAACGAACAAGTGCATTTCGATCCGCCATATTTTGCGTACCAATTGAAAGAATAATGGTTGTAATAGCAGGTAAACCTTCTGGAATCGCCGCTACAGCTAGCGAAACAGCCACTAACAGCATCTGACCCCAAGGAATATCTTGGAAGATCGTACCCACAAAGAACGTAAGCACTGCAATCCCAATAATTAAGTACGTTAAAGTTTTTCCTAATTCTTCTTGGTCTTTTTGCAGTGGTGTTTGTTGGGATTCAGTCGTTTCCAGCATTGAAGCAATGTGGCCGACTTCCGTATCCATTGCGGTACCGACAACTACACCAAGTCCACGACCATATGTGATGTTTGTACTTGAAAACACCATATTCGTACGGTCACCAATTCCGGCTTCTTCATCGATGATCGCTGTATCTTTTTCAGTTGGCACCGACTCACCAGTCAAGGCCGCCTCTTCCGCTTGCAAGGAGTTCGCTTCCAGCAAACGCATATCAGCCGGAACCACATCACCCGCTTCGAGTAACACAATATCTCCCGGAACAATTTCGTAACTTTCTAATACTTTAATTTTGCCGTCCCGACGAACATGCGCTTCGGGTGAAGCCATTCCTTGTAAAGCGTCGATCGCTTCTTCCGCTTTATTTTCTTGAAAAACGCCCATAATTGCGTTTAACACAACAACAATCATAATCACGACCGCGTCTGCAGCGTCACCACTCACAAACCAGGAAACAAGTGCGGCAATCATCAAAACGATGATCATAAAATCCTTAAATTGTGCAATAAATTTTTGCAGAGTGGAACTTTTTTCGCCTTCTTGGATTTCATTCGGACCATACTCTTCTAACCTTTTTTGGGCTTCTTCTGAGCTAAGCCCAGTTTGAGCGTCCGTATTTAATTGAGAGATAATTTCTTCACTCGATTGACGATAGGACTCTGTATCTTTCATTTCTTTTTTTCCTCCTTCATAATATCAACTAGTTTAAATTTCATAAAAGTCTAGCGATTAAAAAAAGACTTATGCTCAACTAGTTTCTAAAAAACTGTAGGCATAAGTCTCACTATTTAAGTGCAGTACCAGTGGACTAATTGCTATAGTCACTTATCGCTGTTGATACTGACGAGGGGATGCCCCTCCAGTTACTCCCTTATGAAATATTCAGTTAATGCTATTATAAGCAATGACTATTCGAAATGCAATCTTTTGCCTTAAATAACTTTATTTTTTTATGGTCACAATTTGCTTACTTTCAAATACCTTCCCATAGAGCATAAAGCCTGGTTCCTTCTTTTCTCGAATTAACGATCCTTTTGAAATTTATCTACTAACTCTTCGTAGACTTGCCCGATTGGTTGTAAGGTGATTTTGCGCTGCTCAGGCTGTTGTGGATCTACTTTTAAAGAAATTTCCAAACGTTCCGGTGGCACATCAGTTGGCGCGACAGACGCCCATTCGACCACAGAAAGGCCACTGCCATCAAAATATTCATCCAGCCCTAAATCCGCCACTTCACTCTCTTCTAAACGGTAGAGATCAATATGATAAAGGGGATATTTTCCTTCCTGATATTCACGGACGATGGTATAAGTAGGACTTTTGATGATGCGTTGAATCCCCAGTCCTGCACCAATTCCCTTCGTAAAGGTTGTTTTTCCAGCGCCTAAATCCCCTTCAAGTAGGATCGTCATGCCGGGCTTTAAATATTTTGTTAAGTTTTCAGCTAAAGCAATAGTTTCTTTTTCATTTGCAGTAACGATTGTAATCATAATACTCTCCTCAGCTTCTATTCAAAATTTTCATTTTACTCTGTTCTAGTATACCAATGATTATTAAAAATAAATATTAATTTCAATCTTTAATCACGACTGTCGCTTCTTAGCTAAGAAGCGAACGTTTTATCACTGAAGACCTCCGGAATTTCTGCTAAACTTATTTTAAGACAAACACGCATTTTAGAAAGGAAAGAAGCACATGTTAAATGTAAAAACACTAATCGTTAGTGTTCTCGACTCCAATTGTCACTTGGTTTATAATGACGAAGAAGCTCTGATTGTTGATCCGGGAGCGGAAGCCGAACGAATCAAAGCTGCGATTGAAGAATTAGACGTTCGTCCGGTAGCGATTTTATTAACGCATACCCATTTTGATCACATTGGGGCTGTCGATGAAATTCGTGAAGAATACAAAATTCCAGTCTATGTTTCCTCTGAGGAAGAAGATTGGTTACAAAATCCAACGATGAATCTATCAAGAATGCAAGGAGAAGACCTCATTGTGAGGGCCGCTGAACATATTTTTCAACCGGAAGAAGTGATAGAAATTGGGGATTTCTCCTTTAAAGTCGTCGCCACACCGGGCCATTCGCCAGGCAGTGTCTCTTTCATTTTTGCTGACGGCGAATTTGTCGTTACCGGTGATGCCCTCTTTGCGGGAGGCGTTGGTCGCACCGTTTTCCCAGGCAGTGAGCCGGAAAAACTCGTGCCGAATGTTCGAGAAAAACTGTTTACGTTACCCGATCATTATACGATTTACCCTGGTCACCGCGAAACTTCCACAATTGGCAAAGAAATAAAAACCAATCCCTTTTTTAATTAAACATCTCTAAAAATAAAACTTCCTTTTCTGTAACGAATGCAGAAAAGGAAGTTTTTTATTGAATACATATGGATTAATTAAAATATTTAAATAATTGTCCAATATTAATTAGAAGCATCAGCACGTAGGTATCTGCTGTAATGTCCCAAAAATAATAACGATAAATAAAATAGACGATCATAAAAATCGCGATCAAGAGTAACGAGATGCGTCGGCGCTTTTGATCCTTTCTGTGGACATAAAGCGTTTCAAAAATACTTCCAGCGACCAGTACATTTAAAAATACAAGGTGCGTCACCGCAAGGAGTAAACCAGAAGTAAGATTAAACAGTCCGATGATCATCCAAAGAATACTCGCAATCGTCGAAAACAAAACGTAATATGAAAATTTTCGTGCTGTTGACATACCGACTCCCCTTTAAAACAATGCTTACAACTTTCTACGTTTCTCAGCCTTACTCAACATGGACTTTCTATGACTTTTTGAACTTTGACTGATTTGTCCGCGTGATCTTAGGCTCCGTGATATTCGATGCCGTTTTCTTTCCAAGTAAAATTGGCTGTACACTTGGTGACGCCATTGACTTCAATTTGGTGGCGAGAAGTTAAGAGATCATTCTCATCTTCTGCCAGCTCCACATAAGACTCGACTTTTTCTCCAATATGGACTTCTTTTTCAAAGACAATATTGCCATAGACAGGATCGTGGGTCGCTAAAAACTCGTCCCCTAACGCATCTAACATCCAAATATAATACATCGAATTATTCGCATGGAAGTTGGTATCAATGTCAAAATAACGGACCTGATAATCACGACGTTGTGCTTCGTCTAAATCTTTAAGAAATTTTGGTTTAGGCAATCGCCGAATACGACGACTCTCCGTAGAACCATAACCTTGCACAATTTCTTTCGGGATCCGTGAAAGTTTTCGCTGCTCATCAATTAATGCAAAAACAGTAAGTACTTCTAATAATAAATGACCGGCGGCATCAAAAACTTCAAATTCTCGATAAGAAAAAATACGATTATGTTCTTTTGTAAATGTTCGGACCGTGATTTCTTCATCCGTTCGCGGCATTCTTTTCATGTTTAATTCATATTGGGTAATGATCCAATGCAAACCCAACTCCTCCACAGGAACTGCACCAATAGCTGTGGTTTGTTCGCCTGAAATCTCAATTAATATATTCATTAAATAAGGTAAATTCATTCGACCATAGCGATCCCCTAAAAAATAAGGAACGCGTAATGTCCGTTCGTAAACTGCTGGTTCCATCCGTCAACATCCTCTACTTCTTCAATTTTCTCTTTTTACTTTAAATTCACTAGCTTCATCATAACGATTATTTGCATAAAAGTATAGAAATTCTAGTCTATATTTTTACTGTCGTTCTTCTCCACTCTCATCTTCACGTAATTCATCATCTATAAAAACAATATCGGGAATCGATTGTTCTAAAAGCGCTAAGCGTACTAAATTCATCGCTGTTAAGACCGCTAAGTGACGATTTTGATTGCGTTTATAGGCAAAATGATATTTCTTTGCGAAAGCTTTCTCCGTCGCGCCAGCTACTCCAATCCAAACCGTACCCGGTAACTCGCCTTCTAAAGAAGAAGGCCCCGCTACTCCAGTTAAAGAGACCGCTACATCGGCCTGAAACATTTCTTTTGCTTTTTCCGCCATTTCTAATGCACATTGCGCACTGACGACGCCAAATTCATCGGTGATCGCTTTTGAAACACCGAGGACTTCATTCTTCACTTCCGTACTATAGGTCACTATGCCCCCTGGCAGAACAGCACTTGCTTCCATTTCACTCGCAAAAGCACTCAAGAATTGTCCACCCGTTAAACTTTCAGCAGCAGTAATCGTTAAGCCCCTTTCACTGAGCAGTTCTTTTACATTCGACAACAAGGATTGACTTTTTTCAGCAAAGACATACTCATCCACCTGTTCTAAGAGCTCTTCTTTCAGTGCCTCGGCTTCTTGAGCCGCTTCCTTACCTGTGGCGGCGCGCGCTGTAATCTGCACTTCAAATTCTTCACCTTTTGGATATACGCCTACAAAGGAAGTTTCTGTTGCTTGGGTGAAGGGTGCGATTTTTTCATTTAATTCGGCTTCACTCAGTCCAAATAAACGCAAAGTTCTCGTCGCAAATTTCATATCAGCAAACAGATTTTCAAGGATTAAAGGGCGTACACTTTCTGTATACGTCGGCGCTAATTCATCAAAAGGACCTGGGAGTAAAATATAAGTCGTCTGTTCATATTCAAAAAACATCCCCGTCGCCAAACCTGTCGCATTTCGGATCGGGGTAGAATCTTGAATCACCAGGGCTTGGAGTTGGTTATTATCAGGCATTCGCAAACTTGAATTTTTATGGTAAGTAATAATTTTTTCTTCAGAAATTTGATCTAAAACTAAAGGAATATCCACATATTCAGCGATCGTTTGTTTTGTAATATCATTTTCATCGGGGCCCAAGCCTCCTGTCAGCACTACAAGGTCCGTTGTTGTCTCGATTTGTTCTAATGTAGCCCGTAATGTTTCTTTGGCATCTTCGATTAAATGACTGCGATGAATCTTAACTCCTAAACTTGAAAGTTCTTTTGCTAAAAAGGCAATATTTTGGTCGTGAGCTTTTCCAGTCAGCAAGTCGTCACTCACTGCAATAATTTCAGCTTTCATTCCATTTCCCCTCCATCAGTGAAATCTTATCCTATTTATTTTATCGCCCAAACGAATCGCTTGCAAAGAATATGCTAAATTCTGTTGTTAAATTGTATGAATGAGTCCTTTTGACGGCTCTAAAAATAGTCGTTTTACGCTTTTTGCTTCCTTGTGGTATAATTTATAACGTAAAGTCCAAAGGAGGCAGTTCATGGAACCGCACAAGCGAAATCGATTATTTAGTCTACTCAGTGGTGGGCTCGGCGCCCTTGTCGGTTACTTTTATCCACTCCTAGTCCAAGGTTATTTACCGCTCATCGGACTGGCGATTGGTCTTCTTTATTTCTTTGGGAGCCATTCCGCTAATCAAAAGCCGCAACAGAAAAAAGTCACAGATTTCAGTTCTGATACTTGGGATTTTATTTTAAAAATTTTAATGGGTTTTTTGATTGGTGCTGCCCTTACTTCAAGCTTGAGGCTGACGATGGTCTACTTAGAACAATAAGCATTTATTAGAAATTATTTTAGAAAATGAAAGGCGTTTTTATGATGAATTTCGAGGAAGTTTCTTTAGCAAAATCAACCATTCATACCGATCTTTTACTTAATAATATTACCGCATTCAAAGAGTTACTGACTGGACAAACAAAATTCATGGCCGTGATTAAAGCGAATGCTTACAGTCATGGCGCTGTGCCCCTCGCGCGGAAAATGGAGGAAGCAGCTGCTGCGAATTACTTCGGTGTCGCTCAACTGAGCGAAGCTTTAGAGTTACGTGCTGCCGGAATTCAAACCCCTATCTTAGTGTTTAATTCGATGCGCATGGAAAATATCGCAGAGGCGATTCAACAAAATATTACGATGACTGTTTTTTCCACAGAAGTCGCGGAAAAGATTGTTGCCACCGCAGAAAAGTTGGACTTGATCGCCAAAGTGCATTTAAAAATCGATAGCGGCATGGCACGTTTAGGTGTCACGACTTTTGAGGAAGCTTGGAAAGTTTATGAAGCTTTAACTTCCCCGCATGTTTTTATTGAAGGGATTTACACGCACTTTGCGGATGCTTATGAGCAAACGACAGATAGTTTTACTCATGAACAATTCTCGCGCTATCAAGAGATTCTCGCGCAATTTGAAACCAAAGGAATTGCCTTTGAGCTTCGTCACACTTGTAATACCGCTGCAACCATTAATTTTCCTGAATACCATTTAGATATGGTACGAGTGGGATTAGGCTTATATGGTTTAAATCCGACTGTAGGTGAAGCAAGAGCCATCGACCTCACACCGATTGAAACAGTGCAAGCCACTGTCACCCATATCAAAGATTTTCCTGCAGGAGAAAGTGTCGGCTATAATCGAACTTTTTTCTCAGAAAAGCCGTTACGCATTGCGACCGTCGCCATGGGGTATGCGGACGGATTGGCTAAATCGCTCTCCAATAAAGGAGCCTTTACTTATCAAGGTCAACAGCTGCCGATTCTAGGGGCGGTTTGTATGGACCAAGTCATGTTAGATAGCTCGGCCGTGGAAGCAGAGCTCGCTGTCGGGGATCTGGTCACCTACTTTGGGAATCCAGCACATCAAGACTTGAGTGTCCAAGAAGTTGCAGATTTTGCTGATGAGTCGGAATATGACTTGCTCTGTCGGATTGGGAACCGCGTGGAAAGAGTTTATAAATAATCCACTTCATCACTTGAACCAGGAAGCGAAAGAAACTGAAAATTTAACTCAACACAATCGAGTAGGACGAAATAAATCGTCCTCTCACACCACCAGACGTACGGATCCG
>CAJUOQ010000051.1 GCA_910588235.1 uncultured Atopostipes sp.
GACCCCTGCACATTTTGGTTGTATTACTTTGTTTAGTTTTCAAAGATCTATTCTTAAAAAGTTTGATTAAATGTTGTGTAATCATTTTACTCATCACACCCGCAAACGTATGTGCGGTTTTAATCAGCTTATATATTATAACTACTGATGAATCATTTGTCAATAGTTTTTTTATATTTTTGAAACTTTTTTTCGTTTGCCTGTTTATTAACTATCGGAACACCTTCTCAATCTTCTTTAACAACTTCCCTCTTGTTTGAGGAAGATTTGCAAAGCGTTTATTAAGTTCGTGTGCCAATCAAGCAACGAAGAATATCTTACCATCATTCCATAAACCTGTCAACAGAAATTCCTAAAAAACTTTATAAGTGAAACTCTTTTTCGCAAAAAAGCTCTTACTTCCGCTTCTTCTCCCTCATTATTTTTTATAAACTTTTTCTTTGTTTCCTCAAACAAAAAAAGAACTCGAGAGAATAAATAAATCTCTTCTGAGTTCTTTTTTTCTGTTTCTACTATATAGTGTTTATTTATAGATAGGAAAAACTAGTTTTTCTTAATTTAAACGGTTTTCTAGTTCTTTCGTTAAATCTTCGAAGCCAGGTTTTCCGAGTAAAGCAAACATGTTTGTTTTGTAAGCTTCGACGCCTGGTTGGTCAAATGGATTCACTGCATTTAAATAACCTGACACGCCTACAGCAATTTCAAAGAAATAGAATAAGTGACCTAATGTATAAGCACTTGCATCTGGAATTTCTAAGACAAAAGTTGGAACGCCTCCATCTACGTGGGCAAGAAGTGTCCCTTCAAATGCTTTTTCATTCACGAAATCTACATCTTTACCTTCTAAGTAACCTAATCCATCTAAGTCCTCTTCTTGACTTGGGATTTCAATCGAGCGTGTTGGGTTCTTAATATTAATCACAGTCTCTAATAAATCGCGACGTCCATCTTGCACGTATTGACCTACTGAATGTAAATCTGTAGAGAAGTTACCACTTGTTGGATAGATCCCACGTTGGTCTTTTCCTTCAGATTCTCCGAATAATTGACGCCACCATTCACCGAAATAGCTCAAGCGTGGTTCATAATTAACGAGGAGCTCAATCGTTTTTCCTTTACGATATAAGATATTTCGAAGGGCTGCATATTGATACGCTTCGTTTTCTTTTAAGTCAGCACTTGCATAAGCGTCCATTGCATCACGTGCTCCACGCATTAACTCATCAATGTCGCCGCCTGCTACCGCGATTGGAAGTAAACCAACAGCCGTTAAAACAGAAAAACGTCCGCCAACATCATCTGGGATAACAAACGTTTCATAACCTTCTGTATCCGCTAATGTTTTTAAAGCGCCTTTTTCAGCATCTGTGGTCACGAAGATACGATCTTTTAATGCTTCTTCGCCATATTTTTCTGTTAAAAGTTCTTGAAAGACGCGGAAGGCAATCGCTGGTTCCGTCGTTGTTCCTGATTTTGAAATGACGTTTACCGAGAAGTCTTTGTCTTTTACAACTTCTACTAAGTCGGCTAAATATGTAGAGCTAATATTATTGCCTGCATAAACGACTTGGGTCGAGTCGTCATTTAATTGGTCAGCGAAAGAATGTGATAAAAAGTCGATCGCCGCGCGTGCTCCTAAATATGAGCCTCCGATCCCAATAACGACGAGTACTTCTGAATTCTCTTGGATCTTTTCAGAAGCTTTTTTAATACGTGCATATTCTTCTTGATCATAATTTTCAGGGAGATCGATCCAACCTAAAAAGTCACTTCCTGCGCCCGTACCTTCTCGTAATTCCTTATCCGCAAGCATTACTTGTGCTTGAATATTTTCTAACTCTGTTTCGTCTACATATTTGTCCACGATATTTGAATAATCTAGTGATAAATGTGTCATTTTTGAACCCCTTTTTTAATTTTTTGACTACTTAAAATAATGGAACTCCTGAAATGTCATATTTTTGAATGGTTTCTTTAAAATTGTCCGAAACTTGCCATTCTAATTTAGAGCCTGGCAGTAATAAATCTGTCGGGTCTTCCGCTCCACAATGGTATTTAAATACAAATAATGGAATCCGTTGATTTTCTGTCACTGCGTTTGTTAATTCCGCTAAGTCTACTTTATCAAAGTTTAGATTTAATTTTTCTTTCATTGCTTCGATTGCGGTAGCTAGTCCTGTTTGTTGGTTTTTCGCCATCGTTCCTGGGAAAATAAAATCACTTTCTTCGTGTTGTACAAGAAATATCCATTTCCCATCGGTTCTTTGTACCATGATTGTATATGCGATCAATGATTGCTTTCCTACCATGATTTAGCGCTCCTTTGCTATAAGTCCTCGTGAGCAAGTCTTATCAAACAGCTATATGTCATTTATGTTCGATTCTATTCAAAGCTTGGTCGATCCAAATCGGTAATTTTTTAGCTAATGAATCAAAACCAGTGCCACTTGCTCTGCCGTATCGCGGGTTTTTCTTTCGATTCGAAAAAGGATGATGCTTTGTTTTCTGTAAACTTCGAAGCGATAAGCTCACCCGGCCATCAAATTCATCAATATCCAAAACCATCACTTCTAAGGATTCACCAATTTCAAAGAGCTCTTGTATGTTCTCGACATACCCGTGCTTGACTTCAGAAATGTGAATCAGGCCTTGGTTTTCTTCATCTAAAGATGCAAAGACACCATAGGGCTGAATCCCTGTAACAGTTACTGTCACAATGTCGCCTATTTTATAATCTCTGTAGTCCATCCTTTCACCTCTTTGAGTCGTATGACTACACTCAAATTATATTGAACGTTTAATAATTACATTGTAACACTTTTGTAGCAATAATTGAAACTTTAGATCAAAAGAAGCAAGGGTCTTTTCTATTAAAAGACCCTTGCTTCGCTCTTCATTATTTAATTTAAAGCTTGTTTTGCGAGTAATAAACTGCCTAAAATACCCGATTCATCCTCTAAACCTGTCGCTATAAGATATTCTTCAATCGGTGGTAAATCAACATAGTTATTTAATATTTCGACGAATTTTTCTCGTAGTAAATGAATTAAATGAGGTTGTTGCATCACGCCACCTCCGAAAATAATACAGTCCGGGCTTAAAGTCATCGTATAAGACATCGCTGCATGCGCTAAGTAATGGGCTTCAATTTCCCAAGCTTCATGATCTGCCGGGAGTTCTTCTGCTTTCGTCCCATAACGCGCTTCAATCGCAGGACCCGCTGCTAAGCCTTCTAAACAATCGCCATGATAGTCGCAAAAGCCTTCGTACGTATCCTTTTCATGTCGCGGAAGATGAATATGTCCCATTTCTGGATGGCCATAACCCGTCAAGGTTTCGCCGTTAATCACGGCGCCGCCACCGACACCTGTCCCTACGGTAATATAAACACAGGATGCTTTATCTTTCGCAGCGCCTAATGTCACTTCGCCTAAAGCAGCTGCGTTAACATCTGTATTCCACCCGACAGGGACTTGATAACGTTCTTCAAAGGCGCCAACAAAATCCGTATCGCGCCAGAGACGTTTCGGGGTCGAAGTAATATAGCCATACGTTTTTGATTGAGGGTTCACGTCAATCGGTCCAAAAGAACCGATGCCGATGCCCTGTAATTCAAACCGATCGAAGAACTTAAATACTTCCGCAAAAGTTTCTGCGGGAGTGGTCGTCGGAATGGTTATCTTTTCGACAATCGTTAAGTCCTCATCACTCACTGCACAAACAAATTTAGTGCCGCCAGCTTCAATTGCTCCTAACATTTAATCCCTCATTTTTCTAAAATAATTAATCAACAATTTCGATCGATTCAATCACAATATCTTCTAAAGGTCGATCGGCTGGATTTGTTTTCACTTGATCAATATCATTCACTACGTCCATACCCTCAACAACATGACCAAATACCGTATGGCGCTGGTCTAACCAAGGTGTTCCGCCTTTTTCACGGTAAGCGGCAATAATTTCTTCCGGATAGCCCGCTCCTTCCATTTGGTCGATCATTTGTGCGGGAACTTCTGAAGCTGTTACGATAAAGAATTGACTACCGTTTGTGTTCGGGCCAGAGTTAGCCATCGACAGTGCCCCTCTTAGATTGAATAAGTAAGCAGAAAATTCATCTTCAAATTCTTCTTCCCAAATACTTTTTCCACCCATACCTGTTCCTGTTGGATCTCCACCTTGAATCATGAAGTCAGAAATTACCCGGTGAAAGATAATGCCGTCGTAATAGTTTTCCTCTGCTAGCCCCAAAAAGTTTTCAACGGTTTTCGGTGCTAGTTCCGGAAAGAGTGCCAAAGTTATGGCGCCTTTATTCGTATGCATAATCACCTTTTTCGTTTCTGTCCCATCTTGTTCGATTTGTGGATAATTATTCATGTGTTTTGTCCTCCAATTATATTTTTACCTCTTTTAATACTACATCAATTGTAGCTGGTTGCAAATAAATTACAAAATATTTTGACACAAAGTGTCACCATTCTTATTATATAATATCCAAGCACAGAAGACAGGTCAGAAAGTATCAAAACCTTTAAAAAAATGGTAAGATGATCCTAACCTTTTCTGGAAAAGAGTTGTTTACATGGCTTTATTAAATAATTATCCATTAGTTGCTGCAATGGCTGCTATTTTTATTTCGCAACTAACAAAAATTCCGGTTGCTTATTTTTTGAAACGACCGGTCACCTTTGCTTTAATCTTCTCAACGGGTGGGATGCCCAGCTCGCATTCGGCAGGCGTGACCGCTTTGATTACAGCGATCCTTGTTGAATATGGTTGGGACTCCCCTTTTACAGCGATCTCGATGACCTTTGGTATTTTGGTGATGTTTGATTCGATGGGGGTTCGTCGTCAAAGTGGTGAACATGGCATCATCATTAACGAATTAATCCGCGATATTCAAATGCTGGCCAAACCTTTAACCGGTAAAAATGCAGAGATTAAAGAAGAGATTGAAAATAACTCTATGCAGTCGACGCAATTTTTAGGCCATAAACCGATTGAAGTGATTTTTGGTTTAGTTTATGGAATTATTTTATCGCTCCTTATTTATTTTTTATTTTATGCGAATTAATGTTTAAATGTTGTAGTTTGGAGGATTACGTTTTATGCACGAGCAAGAAATTTTTGATGTGATCATTATTGGTGGTGGACCGACGGGAATGTTCGCGGCTTCTTATGCCGGCATGCGCGAACTAAAAGTAAAAATGATTGAAACCTTGCCGGTTCTTGGCGGCCAAGTCGAGATGCTGTACCCTGAGCAGATGATTTTTGATATGGGGGCCTTTCCTTATATTAAAGGGAAAGAGTTTGTCCACCAGTTAGAAACACAAATGGAACCTTTTGCAACGAATATTTGCTTAAATGAAGAAGTCACTGCAATTCATAAAGAAGAAGAGATTTTTAAAGTACAAACCGATCAAACCACCCACTATGCGCAAGCTGTTTTAATTACGTCGGGTTTAGGCGCGTTTGAGCCGCGGAAATTAACTTTTGATTATCCAGCGGCCTATGAAAATACAAATCTCCATTATTATGTCAATGACTTAGAGTTATACCGAGACCAAACAGTTGCCATTACCGGCGGCGGCGATTCCGCTGTCGACTGGGCGTTGACACTTGAAGAAATTGCCAAGAAAGTTTATATTGTGCATCGTCGCGATAAATTCCGCGCACTAGAAGCTTCCGTGTCCAAACTTAAAGCGTCCAACGTTGAAATCATTACGCCTTATGTGCCCCAGGAATTAGTAGGCGATGCGGAAAAATTAGAAAAAGTCATCTTCAAAAAGCGACGCGGAGATGAGCTGATGGCTCTACCGGTTGATTATTTTATTGTGAATTATGGTTTTCTTTCCACCAATAAACAACTGGATGAATGGGGTTTAGAGACGCAACGAGGGCATATATTGGTTTCACAGAAAATGGAAACGAATATTCCCGGAATTTATGCCGCAGGAGATGTGACTACTTTTGATGGGAAAGTGAAATTAATTGCGACAGGTTTTGGCGAAGCACCGACAGCTATCAACAGTATTATCCAGTACTTAAACCCTGGCCAACATATTCATGCGCCCACAACAGGTGCTGAATATCAATCGGATAAATTTAAAATCCACTTAGAAGATGAATAATGTTTAGAAAAATGAAAGGAAGATGAATATGGTCAAACCAAGTTCAGAATTAGAACAAGCCGCTTTAGCACGTTTAAAAGAACGAAATGTAACGATTGAAGAGATTGCCGAATTAGTTTATGATCTGCAAACCCCTTACCTTGAGGATTTAACGATGGAATATTGTCTACATAATGTAGAAGCCGTCATCCGTAAACGCGAGATTCAAAATGCGATCTTAACCGGAATTGAGTTAGATGTTCTAGCCGAGGAAGGCAAATTAGCCAGTCCCCTCCAAGAAATCATCGCCAATGATGAAGGTTTGTTTGGGATCGATGAAGTTTTGGCTTTAGCCATTGTGAATGTGTATGGTTCGATCGGACTGACCAACTTTGGTTACTTAGATAAATTAAAACCAAAAGTTATCAACCGACTAGACTCGGTTAAGGAAGGCGAAGGCATCAACACCTTCTTAGATGATATTGTCGGAGCGATTGCAGCAGCAGCTGCCAGTCGTATTGCCCACGCGAACCCTGAAGAAGGTTCAGCGGGTATTAATTAAAAAACGAAAACTCCGTAGCGCTTGTTTGCATCAGCGACTACGGAGTTTTTTTGTTCTCTCTATTTTATTCTTTTAATGTTAGAGAACAGAAGCTGTTTTTTTAGCTATAAGCTTTTTTCTTGCTCAGCCAGTAACCTCCGATAAAAGAAGCTTCGATTAAGATAAAAGCAAAGGTAAAACAATACATAAAAAATTCTTGGGGCAAGATGGTGATGACCGGATCCGTCGTAACGTCAAAGAGCCAGGCATCATTATTGAATAAGATTTCATGAAAGATGACAAACATCGCATCAAAGTCAATTGCCAAAATGAACAATAAGACAAATGGAACGAAAATAGCGATTTGAAAAGGTTGAATCAATCGCCAGTAACTGTTGCCCCGTTTGATTCTTCTGAGATAGAAAAAAGTAGCGATGCCTGATAGAAACAGCAAGCCATAATTAATATAAAATAGCATTTTGACTTCGTAAAAGTGAAAAGCCCCGCTCGCAGAAAATGGAAAATCGGGGAGCACTAAGGTATCGAGCCAAGGAAAATGGAGGTATTTTAGCACCGCATAGTAATTTTCCATGATCTGATTCACCGACATCCCCACTTGCTCCGGAATGTTTAAAAAGTTTAAGGAAAAACGATACAAAGGCACCGCTAAAATCGTCAAGGCAATTACTGCAGTTAAAATAAAGACAAAAATACTCGCAGTGCCAAAAAAATGCCGAAGTTTATTTTTCATATAGATCTCCTAACGAATGTCCCAGCCCGCTAACGTATCCACTACATAAGTTGCTGGCGTGGGGAGGTCAGGGACCGCTTCTTTTTTCGTAAAACCTGTAAGCACCAATAACGTATCGATTTCATTGCGGATGCCCGCTTGAATATCGGTCGTGTAGTTATCGCCAACCATTAAGACGTCTTCTTTTTGAAGCCCAATTTCCTCAAGTGCAGCATCCATAATAATCGCTTCCGGTTTCCCTACAACAGTCGCCTTCACTCCGGTGGCTGCTTCTAAGAATGCAACTAACGCACCATTCCCCGGCACCAAACCTCTCTCCGTCGGTAAATTCGTATCCGGATTGGTCGCAATAAATTTGGCGCCTGCATGAATTAAATGCGTCGCTGTTTCAAAAGCTTGATACGTCACTTCGCGATCCAGGCCAACCACTACCGCATCAACTCCTGTCTCTGCCAACTCAAAACCAGCTGCGGTTAAACCGTCTAAAAGCCCACCTTCGCCGATGACATACAGGCGTTCGCCCTTTTCTTTTTTCAAATAAGAAATGGTTGCCATCGTACTTGTAAAGACTTCTTCTGGGTAAGCTTCCACATCCGAAACATTTTTTAATTTTGACGCTACATCTTCTGCGTGTGACGTTGAGTTATTGGTTAAAAACAGAAATGGTTTATCGGCTTTTCTCAAGCGCTCGATAAAACCGGCTGCCTCCTCAATCTTTTCTTCTCCATTGTACATCGTGCCATCTAAATCAATGAAATAACCCGCATATTCTTTCACCATTCGTTCTTCGTCCACCTCACCTATTCCTCTTTTTTCTTACGTATTTTAAATTGCTTCTTCGTACTACTTCTCTGCGTTTTTTCTTTTGTCTTCTTTGCTTTTTTCGGCGCTTTATTTTCTTTTGTTTCTTCTTTTTTCGTCACTTGAAAATCTTTTTGTTTCTTTTGTGGCTGATTTTGTTTTTGGGGACTTTTTTTCTGAGCATTACGTCGTTTCCCAGACTTTCCTTTTTTCTTACGGTTCGATTTTTTATTGCGTTTGAAATAAGATTCGGGATCTTCTTTCTTTTTCTCAACACGTTCAAAAACAAAATATTGACAACCAAAGTTACAATATTCAACTAAGTAGTCTTCTAAATTCGAAATCTTCATATCGATCGGTACGCCTTTACGATAGTCTTCATAAAAACCACGCAGACGTAATTTTTCATAAGCGATGTCGCCGACAATATAATCGTATTTTAACAAATAATCCGTAAAACGGTTCTCCATCATTTCGATATCAAAAGCTTCTTGATAGTTTTCAATCATTTTATATTCAATATTTTCAAAACGGAAAGTTTCCGCATCCACACGAAAGATTTTTTTATCTTTTCCATCCAACACATCAATCTCGGTTAAAGCTTGATCTAATTGTTCTTTTGATGATTCATTCGGTTGTTTTGTCATAAGGTTCGCTCCTTTCTCTTCTAAATTTTAGTCAGTTATAGGATATTTTTTCTTTAAATAATCGCCAACAACGTTACGTAAAAAGTTCGGATATAGAATTTCTTCCTCACTATTCTGATTCAGGGTATCAAAAAAAGGTAAAAAGGAAAAATAATCAATGGTTGCTAATTCATAGATTTCCTCTGGTTGCACCGCTTCGCCCATCCAAGTCACTTTATTTGGCTGGATATGAAGTCCTTTTAAACATATTTTGCCAAAGACCTCTCCTCGAAAGCCAAAGCCGCGCACCGGCCGATCAATCATTCGCTCATCAATCGCTTGGATTTCTTTGGCAAATTCCAGCAAGTGGTGCCCCTGGATTTTACAGCGCATCACGCGAATCGGGTGCGGTAAAGCTTGATGTAAGTCATCAGCCGTCACTACCCCTTTCGGAAGATCGCCCATAAATAAGCCCGCATTTAACAGCGCGCCATCCGTCCCGGCAAAGTCAGCAATTGCAGCGAGTGTCACATCCGCTAATTGATTTTGCTCCCGCCAATCATAAGGCAGGTCATACGGAATCTCTGCAATTTTTTCCGCTTGTAGCAACTCGTGTCCGCGCTCGATATATCCTTCATAGATAGAACGTTCATTGGCAACCGGTGGGATATCTTCCGCCGCATTCAGTAGACGCGCATTTTCAACTTTCAAACGGCCACGGTCGCGTCCGAGCACAATTTCACCTAACCAGTTCCCAAATTGACCGGCGCCCGCCAACATAGATCCTGCTACGATTTCACCCTCCAATAAAACATGGTGCGTGTGCGCTCCAATAATTAACGGTAAGGGAAAAAGCTTCGCCAAAAAGCGATCTTCATTCAGGCCTAAATGACTCAATAAAATCCAAAAATCTGCTTTCTCCTGATGTTTTTTAAAGAATTCTTGGGTTTGTTTCACTGGATTCGTCACTTTCCAGCCTAATTGCTCATACGTCTCATATAACGGTGCCGTCAAACCAAAAATCCCAATGCGATCCCCTTGGTCCGTCTCTAGGATCTCATAAGGTTTCGCCCAGTGAGGGGGTTTCTTCGTTTCTAAATCAAATAAATTCATGAGGACCACTGAAAAATCTGCCGCATCATAAAGGTGATTCAACTCTGTTTTTGAATTGGTGATCCCTTCGTTATTTCCGATAGTTACCGCATCATACTGACCTTCATTCAGTAACTTCGTAATGGCTTGACCATCCGTCGCTTCCGTCAATGGATTCACTCGGTCCGTCGCATCACCAATGTCAAAAGCTAAGACCGAATCACCACTCTGCTCACGCATTACCCGCTTTTCCTGCAATTCATTCGCAAGACGCGGCCAATACGTCAAATCAGAATGAATATCGTTCGTATGATAAATATAAATTTTTTCATTTGCCATACATCGTATACTCCTTGATCCAGTGACTTTATTTGTCCTACACCCTCTATTTTAGCATGTATTTTTGAAAATAACTGTCATTTATCTGAAACTCTTTGCGCTTCTTGGGTAAAATTTCCGCTGCCGGTCGATAATCTTTTTATCGTCCCGCAAGAACGTCGCCACCGGACGATAATCCTTTTATCTTCGCGCAGGAACGTCACCGCCGGTCGATAATCCTTTTATCTTCGCGCAGGAAGGTCACCGCCGGTCGATAAACACTTTATCGTCCCGCAAGAACGTCACCGCCGGTCGATAATCACTTTATCTTCCGGCGGGAACACAAAAAGATCCCAAAACAAGTAACTTTTCTTTATTTTATCCTTTTTAGTTCCTTCTCCTGAATTATTCACTTCAAGTAAAATAAGCATAAATTCTCAGTATTTTCTCTA
>CAJUOQ010000052.1 GCA_910588235.1 uncultured Atopostipes sp.
AGTGCCAGAAATATTGATAGATTAACAAGGCCGAGAACAACTTGACACAGACGATCTTTGCTCGTTTTTATCTTTTTGTCTCTATTTTTGTTATAGTGAAAGGGACTACAGATATTTTATTAATCATTTAGGACGTTTGACTGTTTAAAAAGGTGGAATTTATGGTAACTATTCAAGATATTGCTAAACATGCAGGCGTTTCGGCAGCAACCGTTTCACGTGTTATTAATAATAGTGGCTATGCAAGTACAGCGGCCCGAGCAGCTGTCGAAAAAGCAGTTGTTGATCTCAATTATGTTCCCAACCGCCAAGCGCAAAACTTACGCCGAGGAGCAACGCGAAACTTAGGAATCATTACTTCCTCCCTAAATGATACGGTACTCGCGCGTATTGAGCCTTTTATGCAATTCGCGCATGAGGCAGACTACACCACCACTCTCTTCAATACCAATCACGAACCTAAACGTGAGATTGAAGCCTTGGACCGTTTGAAGGGACAAGAATTAGATGGCATTTTTATTATTTACCGTGTGAATGAATGGACGGTGATTGAGCCTTATCTTCGGTTTGGCCCTATTGTCACTTTGCACAATGTTGATGATGAGAAAGTCGATATCCCTTCCGTCTTCGTCGATCATTATGATGGCTACCGGCTGATTTTAGATGATTTATGGCTGAACGGCGCACGTTCCTTTATCAATATTTTTGGGAGTGAAACAGGGATCAACACTAAAAGAAGAATTCAGGCTTACTATGATTTCTGTAAAAAGCATAATTTAACACCACATGCGATTGAGCCCTATCTTAATGTCCATGATCCAAAAAACATTCAAAGAATTATTACTTTATTAGATAATATGGAAGAGAAGCCCGATGCGATTATTGCCCATTCAGATCAAGTGGCTAGCTTTTTTGTCTCCCATTATCATCGCTTAGGGGTCCGGATGCCGGAAGATGTGGCGGTTGTTGGTTTCGACAATTTAATCATTAGTCATTTAATGAATTTTACATCTGTTGATTATTCTATTGAAGAACAAGGACGAAATGCTTGTCGATTATTGTTAAATCATTTAGAAAACCAACAATATGAACAGGTGCCTCTAAATTTTAAACTCGTTAAACGAGGCACAACAAAATAAGCTTTAGATTTGAACACAATGTTCAAGTCTAAAGCTTATTTCAATGGTTATTTTATTTAATGATTATGATTTAAACTGTAGTCATAGCAGTCTGCATAGCCCTTTAATTTTTCTGAGAGCTTAAGAAAGCGGATGCCAATCACGATAGACTTCAAACATCAAAATACTTGCAGCCACGCTCGCATTTAAGCTTTGGATATTGCCGCCCATTGGAATGGTAATTAATTCATCGATGTTTTCCTTCACTAAACGCGACATCCCTTTTCCTTCATTTCCGATAACTAAACAAATTGGAGAGTCTGTATTCCATCTACGATAATCTGTTCCATTCATATCCGTCCCAAAAACCCAGAGTCCGCGATCTTTTAATTCTTGAATTGTTTGGGATAAATTCGTTACGCGTGCAACCTTCACATGTTCAATAGCTCCCGCAGAAGCTTTCGATACAGTAGAAGTGACACTCGCAGAACGACGGTTAGGAATAATCACCCCATGCACACCTGCGGCATCCGCTGTTCGTATAATTGATCCCAGATTGTGTGGATCTTCAATCCCGTCCAGCATGACAAAAAATGGTCGTTCCTCTCGTTTTTCAGCCACCTCAAATAATTCATCAATCGAAGCATAAGTAACCGGACTCGATGAGAGCACAACGCCTTGGTGGTTTTGGTGATCACTTAAAGTATCCAGTTTTGATTTTGGAGCATAACTTACGACGATTTTTTTCATGTTTGCTAAACCAATAATTTGATCAATCGCCCGCCCACTTTGTCCTTCTTGAACAAATAATTTATTCACTTCTCGATTAGAGTTTAAGGCTTCTTTTACAGGATGACGTCCAATAATAAATTCTTCATTTGAATGATTTTGTTTTCCTTGATTTTTACTCATGTTTATTCGCTCCTTTCTCTTCATTGATAAAATCAATGCACCATTGAATGATTTCTTCTAATCGGCTCTCTTGGTCCGTTAAATATAAATAACCCATTAAAGCTTCAAAACCTGTCGATTGCAAATAGGTCTGAATGTCTGTATTTTTTGCTTTTGTATTAATTTTTGAATTGCGACCTCGTTTATAATAAGTCTCTTCTTCCTCTGAAATTAAGTTATTTTCCAATAAATGACTCATTAGAGAAGCTTGAGCCTTAGCTGAAACATACTGAGTCGCTCGTTGATGTAACTGATTAGGTTTTGTCTGCCCTGCATTCAAGAGATATTCTCGAATGGCTAATTCAAAGATGGCATCTCCAATATAAGCAAGCGCTAAACCATTTAATAATTTCGCCTTTTTATTTTCCATTAATTGTTCTCTGCCCTCTTCCATCGGACACCTTGATTGGTATCTTCTAAAATAATTCCTTGTTCTTTCAATTGATCTCGTATTTGATCGGCTTGTTCAAAATCTTTATCTGCCCGTGCATCTTCACGCTGCTGGATTAAGTGTTCGATATCTTCATCCAATAATTCCTCAGTATCTTCAAGATTCTCAAGCCCAAAAATAGCTAGTAATTCGATCAATGTATTTAATGTAAACTCAAGCACGTATTTTGACACGTGTTCAGCGTCAATCATACGATTCAGCTCACGAATCATCTCATAAATCACAGTAATCCCATTTTGCGTTTGAATATCATCATCCATAGCCTGTTCAAAACGCTCAATATTTTTTCGAAGATTTTGGACGGTCTCTTCATCACTAGGCAATGTATCTTCTGCTGTTTCTAAACGATGGTAACCATTATTAATCGCTGTTCGGATATGATTGACATTCGCTTTTGCATCTTCTAGAGCTGCCTCGGAATAAGTGACCGGACGTCGATAATGAGAGGTCGAAAGGAAGAAACGAATAACTTGTGGATCATAAAGTTTCCGTAAATCTTTTACTAACTTAAAGTTTCCTAAAGATTTACTCATTTTTTCGTCACCCATCGTCACAAAGCCATTATGCATCCAGTAATTAGCAAATGTTTTTCCAGTAGCAGCCTCCGATTGCGCGATTTCATTTTCATGATGCGGGAACTGTAAGTCTTGTCCCCCCGCATGAATATCAATCGTGTCTCCTAAATATTTTTTAACCATGGCTGAACATTCAATATGCCAACCTGGTCGTCCTTGCCCCCATGGAGAATTCCAACTAATTTCATCTTCTTTTGCTTTCTTCCAAAGGGCAAAATCAATCGGAGCTTCCTTTTTCTCTGAATCTACTTCACCTAAACGCTCGCTGGCCCCTTCTTGCAGCTCATCTAATGTAATACCACTTAATTTCCCATAATCGGCAAAGTTTTTCGTGTGGTAATATACATCCCCATCTACTTCATAGGCATAACCTTTTTCGATCAGTGTCTCAATCAAGTCGATGATCTCAGGAATTGTCTCCATAACACGTGGATGGCAATCAGCTTTCTGTACCGCTAAAGCGCCTGTATCTTCAAAAAAAGCATCGATAAATTTTTCAGCTACTTCTGGTGCTTCGATTTGTAATTCTTTCGCTGCACTTATAATTTTATCGTCAACATCTGTAAAGTTTGATACATAGTCTACATCATAGCCGCGATATTCAAAGTAACGACGAACCGTATCAAAAGCCACTGCGCTCCGCGCATTTCCAATATGAATATAGTTATACACTGTAGGGCCACAGAGATACATCTTAATTTTTCCTTCTTCGAGCGGAACAAACTTTTCTTTTTTACGTGTCAACGTGTTATAAATTTGTATCATTCATAAAACTCCTGTCATTCATTAGTCTATAATATTATACATCAAGTGCTTAGCGAAAATAGCCTTCGCTGGAAAAGAAACCTTCATTTTACTCACTCACTATTGTAACAAATTTTTTATGTTTCGTCTTTTTATATAAAAAGGGCATTGTTTCTTTATTGGTGAAAATTTAGACTGAACACACGTACTCGCTATCTCTACATTTTTCCATTAAAATGCTTTCCGCAATTAATCGTATATATTTTACCACTTATACAGCTATCATTCGCTTTGACTGCTGTGTTTTGGTTTTGTTTCGCTGTAAATTGATTTGAGCGAGATATTTCCGATTTGTTTCGTTGTAATCTGATTTGAGCGAGATATTTTCAGTTTGTTTCGCTGTAATCTCTTTTGGGCGAGATATTTTCAGTTTGTTTCGCTGTAATCTAATTTGAGCGAGATATTTCCGATTTGTTTCGCTGTAATCTCTTTTGAGCGAGATATTTTCTGTTCAGACAACAATAAGTCCTTCCTACAGAAGAAAATACCTAATAAAAAACGAAAAAACCTTTTTTGAAAAATATCTTTTAGACATCTTCAAAAAAGGTTTTAAATGGATTCAATTCTAAGAAACGTTAGATAATTTCTAGTGCTTCCTCTAGGTGAGCGAGAATTTTTTCTTTACCTAGCAACTCAATCGCATCCGCTAATTGTGGTCCATGTTTTTGACCTGTTGTTGCGACGCGAATCGGCATAAATAAGTTTTTCCCTTTTACTCCTGTTTCTTTTTGAACAGCTTTAATAGCTTTAGAAATTTCTGCTGCTTCAAAGACTTCAAGATTTGTTACTTCATCTTTAAAAGCGTTTAATACAGTAGGAACTGTTTCGCCAGCTAGGATCTCGCGCTCTTCTTCTGACCATTCGATATCTTGGTCGAAGAATAATCCAGCGATTTCAGGTAATTCTGCTGCATAACTCATTTGCTCTTGATAGAGAGAAGTTAATTTTTTATAGTAGTCATATTCTTCTTCAGATAAATCTTCGTTAATATATCCCTTAGCTTGCAAGCGTGAAATGACTGCTTCTACTAGCTCGTCTAAATCCATTTCTTTCATATACTGGTTTGCGATCCAGTCTAATTTATGAGCATCAAAAGCAGCTGGAGAAGTACCTAAACGTTCATAATCAAAGATTTCAATTAATTCTTCTTGAGAGAAAATTTCTTCTTCTCCAACCGGCGACCAACCTAGAAGGGAAATAAAGTTAAATAAAGCTTCAGGGAGATAGCCGAGTTCACGATAATCTTCAATAAATTGTAGAACATCTGTATCTCGTTTACTTAATTTTTTCCCAGTTTCAGCATTAATAATCAATGTCATATGTCCAAAACGTGGCGTTTCCCAGCCTAATGCATCATATACCACCATTTGTTTTGGCGTATTTGAGATATGATCGTCACCACGTAAAACATGCGTAATTTCCATATAATGGTCATCAACAACTACTGCAAAGTTATATGTTGGCATACCATCACGTTTTTGAATGACCCAGTCGCCACCAACTGATTTTGATTCAAAAGAAATATCGCCTTTTACCATATCATCAAATTCATAAGTCGCTTCTTTTGGTACACGAATACGTACACTTGGCACGCGACCTTCTGCTTCTTTTTCTGCTCGTTCTTCTTCGGTTAAATGCGCACATTTTCCACTATAATGCGGCATAATCCCTTGAGCACGTTGTTCTTCACGTTCTGCTTCAAGCTCTTCTGATGTACAATAGCACTTGTAAGCTTTATCTTCTTCAAGTAATTGCTCGATTAATGGATTATAGTAATTCAATCGTTCAGACTGACGATAAGGGCCATAGTCTCCGCCAACATCTGCACTCTCGTCCCAATCGATGCCTAACCATTTTAAGTTTTCTAATTGGCTAAGCTCTCCTTGTTCTACATGGCGATTACGATCCGTATCCTCAATCCGAATAATAAAATCTCCATCATAATGTCTTGCGAATAAATAATTGAACAATGCTGTACGAGCATTTCCTATATGCAAAAACCCTGTTGGGCTCGGCGCATACCGAACACGTACTTTATCACTCATTTGTATTTCCCCTTCCAAGTTTTAAATTATTCTTATTTTAAAATGATTAATCTTCAATGGATCTTTGTTCATTCTCTAATTTTGCAAAGATCATCCGGCCTGCATTCGTTTGTAGTGAACTGGTGACGATGACATCTTTCTGTTCATTGATATGGAATTTTCCTTCTTCAACGACCACCATCGTCCCGTCATCCAAATAGGCCACTCCTTGTGAGCGCTCAGTTCCTGCTTTAACGATGAGCACACGCATGGTCTCACCAGGGATCACGACTGGTTTCAAGGCATTCGCTAACTCATTGATATTTAACACTTGTACATTTTGAAATTCTGCTACTTTATTTAGATTATAGTCATTCGTTACAACGACCCCATCTAATTTTTTAGCGAGATGGACAAGTTTCATATCGACTTCATCGGCTTCTGACAGGTCGTGCTCATCCATTTTGACGGTCACACGCTCTTCTTTTTGTAAAGCATTTAAAATATCGAGCCCTCGACGTCCACGCACTCGTTTTAAAGAATCAGACGAGTCTGCAATGTGCTGTAGCTCTTGTAACACATAAAAAGAGACCACAAAGACCCCTTCAATAAATCCCGATTGAATCACTTCTAAAATACGCCCATCAATTATAACACTTGTATCTAAAACTTTATACTTTTGAAAATTATCGCCTTCATTTCGTTCAAGAACTTGTTGATCTTCTTGTTCTTCACTTCTCGACATAAACAAACGCCGAATTTCTTCCCGCCGTGAAGACCCTACTCCAAAGCCGATGTAGGCAAAGAGGATCGTTAAAATAATAGGAACAACATCACTCAAAAGTGGCATGTTAAAAGCGATTAAAGGCATACTAATTAACCAGGCCACAATGAGTCCAATGATTGCTCCTCCCGTTCCAAATAAAATGTATGAAGCATTCAATGTACTAAAATATTCTTGTACCCTTAAAACGGCTCTCTCTATCGGTTTGCTGGCAAATAAACTGACTACAAAACCGATGAGAAGTCCAATTCCCATGCTGAATAAGGGAGTATATGTCCACTCAAGTTGTGGGAATAAATAAATAAATAAATGCGGTAAAAAATTATAGCCAATACTCCCGAATACAAGCAGAATGACTAATGAAATTAATCTTGATAATTTAAACATTTCATTCCTCCTTTCTTCTCAATAAAAGTCAACAAATTTATTATAACACTTGGTTGATCACTTCTTGAAGAGTAACACATCCAATAATCTCAATACCTTCTGGAGCTCTCCAACCCTCCATATTATTTTTCGGAATAAAGATCCGTTTAAAACCTAATTTAGCTGCTTCATTTACGCGGGTTTCGATATTTGAAACACGACGTATTTCGCCAGTTAAACCAATTTCACCCACAAAACAATCTTTCGCATCTGTTTCAGTATCCCGGTAACTTGAGGCGATACTGACAGCAAGCGCTAAATCAATAGCTGGTTCATTTAAACGAACACCACCCGCAATTTTTAGATAAGCGTCGTAGTTTTGTAGCAGTAAACCGACTCGTTGTTCTAATACGGCCATAATTAAAGAAACACGATTATAATCTAAACCACTCGCTGTACGTTTAGCATTTCCAAAAGCTGTCGGCGTAACTAAAGACTGCACTTCGACCAAAATTGGCCGGGTCCCTTCCATCGCGGATACAACAGCCGAACCTGAAGCACCATCTAAACGTTCTTCTAAAAATAATTCGGAAGGATTCAACACTTCTCGTAGACCATTTTCCCGCATTTCAAAAACGCCAATCTCATTCGTCGAGCCATATCTATTTTTGACTGCTCGTAAAATTCGATAAGATTGATGTCTCTCTCCTTCGAAATAAAGAACGGTATCCACCATATGTTCAAGCATACGTGGACCGGCAATGTTTCCTTCTTTAGTAACATGCCCCACAATAAAAATAGAAACGTTATTTGTTTTAGCTAATTGCATTAATAAGGCGGTTGATTCACGAACTTGTGATACACTACCAGCTACACTATCTTTATTCGGATGGAACATGGTTTGAATGGAGTCAATAATAATATAATCAGGTTTAATTTTTTCAATCGTATCTACAATTAAACTTAAGTCTGTTTCTCCATAAATATAAAAATCAGTATCTGAAATAGTTAAACGCTGCGCCCGCATTTTGATTTGCCCAGGACTCTCTTCTCCTGTGACATAGAGCACTACCCCACCAACTTGATTTAACTCTGCCGATACTTGTAATAATAAAGTAGATTTCCCAATTCCAGGGTCCCCACCAATTAATACTAATGAGCCAGGCACTACTCCACCGCCCAATACGCGGTTAAATTCATCGAGTCTGGTTTTTACTCGACCTGTTTGTTCGATTTTTACATCTTTTATAGGCTGTGCTTTTGACACTTCATTGGCTAAAGACACACGACCTCGTGTATCTTGTGGGTCTACTTCTTCAATTATTTTCTCTTCAATAAATGTATTCCAACGTCCACAAGAAGGACATTTTCCAAGATATTTAGGCGATTCCGTCCCACACTCTTGGCATACAAATACTGTCGCTTGTTTTTTTGCCATCTTTTTTTCCCTTCTATTTTCCCGTCAGAATACGATTCAATTCATAAAGATTATAGAAAAATACTATAACCACATGCCTAATTATAGCATAATCCTCTACCTATCGTTCGGTTTTACGGGAAAAATTCATTATTTTTCATGTTTTTTTCATTAATTATGACCCGAAGAACCAAAGCCACCGATCCGTTCTGCTAAATCATTCGGCTCTCCATCAATCGTTGCATAAGGCATAAAGATCCCTTGCGCAATACGATCTCCTTTTTGGATCACATAATCCTCCAACCCGTAATTAATTAACTGGACAAAGATCTCGCCTTCATTTTCTTCATTATTATAATAATCCGCATCAATAATCCCTACACCATTTGGTAAAGACAGGTTATTTTTCATAGGATTACTTGAACGGTTCACTAACATTAAATACTCATTTGCAGGCATATAAGCTTTAATTCCTGTAGGCACTAAGATCGATTTTAAATAATCCTTATTTTCTTCAACAATTTCTTCCTTTTGCATGGCTTGGATTCCAGCATTTTTCGAGAGAACCTTCCATATCGAAGGAATCATCGTATCTTTTGCCGCCGCAAAATCATAACCTGCTGATCCTTTTGTCGCTCTTTTTGGAAGTTGCAAACCTTCTTCTTCATATTTTCTTACAATTTCAAATCCTCTAACTCTCTCCACACTTATCATCCTCTGTCCTTCTAAATATATATCTTGTAGTTTCCTCTCTCCATTCTAACCAAAATCAAGGTGAAATGTTGAGTTTTCTAAGGAAATTAATATAATTTAAATCACTGTAACATCTCTTTAAAACAATCATTTAGTACAAAATGATTTAAATTCAATGAAAAACGTGCTATGGTTAAAGTGACTTAGAGTTATATATTTATTTAGGAGCGATACAATGAAAATTACGCTAACTGACGATGCAATCCAATGGTTTGAGAATGAATTCCTTCTTCACGAAGGTGAAGCCGTCCGTTTCTTTGGTAAAACCTATGGTAAAACAGAAGTACACGATGGATTTTCGCTTGGATTAGAAACTGATCACCCAGACAATTATAGCGAAGAAGATATTAACGCACTCACAGAAGAAAATGGCCGTCAATATTTTACAACAAAAGAAGATGATTGGTTTTTCAGTGGTTATGATTTAGCAATCGACCTCGACGAAGATTTAAATGAACCAAATTATCACTTTAATGAACAATAAATTTATATATTAAAATAAGCGTGTTAAAAAAGCATTATTTTTATCGACTACTCAGTAACCCCTCTCGATAAAATAATGCTTTTATTTTATATTCTTTTATTCTTCCATAAATTGAACTTCGCCATCTTCTAATGACTTAATTCGGCAAATTGAAAATAAATCTAAGCCGGCTTCTTTAATGAGTTCATGACCTTTTTGGAAAGATTTTTCAATACAAATGCCAATGCCAGCGACTTCTGCTCCCGATTGCTGAACAATATCAGCTAATCCAAGTGCTGCTTGTCCGTTTGCCAAAAAGTCATCAATAATGAGGACAGAATCTGTCTCATCTAAATATTCTTTTGAAATAATAACATTAGACGTAACGCCTTTTGTATAACTATGAACTTCTGATTCATATCGGTTTTCATTTTTTAAAGTAGACGGTTCTGTCTTTTTCGCAAACAACATAGGAACCTTTAACTTTGCAGCAAGCATAATAGCCGGTGCAATCCCAGAAGCCTCAATTGTAATAACCTTTGTGATTTTACGATCGCCAAAGTAATTTAAAAATTCATTCACTACTTCTTCCATAACCATCGGATCAATCTGATGGTTTAAAAACGAATCGACTTTCAATACATTTCCTGGTTTCACAATACCATCTTCTAAAATTCGTTTCTCTAAGTAATTCACTTCATCTCTTCCCTTCAGTGCTTTTATTTAAATCCATATATAACATAAAACAACATAGAATAAAAGAATATACAAAAAAACTCCGCAAGCAGGATTCGAACCTGCGACGGCGTGATTAACAGTCACGT
>CAJUOQ010000053.1 GCA_910588235.1 uncultured Atopostipes sp.
TCATTTTTCGATAATGAGGATGCGCAAGAACTCATTGAGCAATTAAAAGAACGCCAACTCAATATGGATTACTTACAAGCTACTGAAACGGTAGCCGCTGAGGCTGCTTCTGACTTTGCCGGCAAGACGATTGTTTTAACAGGAAAGTTGGAGCACTTTAGTCGCAATGACTTAAAAGAACAACTTGAACTATTAGGGGCAAAAGTAACCGGAAGTGTTTCCAGTAACACCGACCTTTTAGTTGCTGGTGAAAGTGCCGGAAGTAAATTAACACGTGCCCAAGAATTAGAACTTGAAATTTGGAATGAAGAAGAACTATTAACTCATCTCAATGTAGATGGAGAAAGTGAGAGTGACTAAATGAAAAAGAATAAAAGCTTCGCTTTTTTAGCACTCTTGGTCTTTGTATTGAGTGCCTGTAGTCCAGTCCTTGATGATGGCGGAGATGTAAGCAATGGGGAAGGAACAGAAAATTCCTCCAATACTTCCAATGTCGTTACTAGAAATCAGTTAGGGACGGATTACTATCGTCCAGCTTTAGACGAAGACGGGCGATATTTAACGAGCAATAACCGGGGGATTACGCTGAACTTGAACTCCGGTATTAATATCAGTTTGTTTGAGAAAGATTTAATGCGTCTCTCGCAAGAAGTTTTTCCAACGGATGAATATTATATGCAGGAAGGACAAAAATTATCGAGTGGTTTAGTAAGTGATTGGATTGGACGTGAATCAGAAGATAATCCAGAAGGACTTAACCCTCCAGAATCTGGTGAAGGAGATGACCGAGCACCAAATTATTTAAATTCTATTTTAGAATTTGACTTTTTCACCGAGACAGACGATGGGTTACAATTTTCGGGGATTAGCATTGGTTTAGCTATGAATTCCGTGGATTATTACCCTGCTTATCAATATGGTCCGACCTTAGAACAAGAAATTTCTTCGGAGGACGTTTTAGCTGAAGGGCAAAAAATGGCGGATGAAATTGTTCGACGGATGCGAGGCATGGAAGGTTTAGAAGATATTCCAATCTTTGTAGGCATCTATGAACAAGCGGCCCAGGATGATCTAGGGGGCGGAGTTTATGTAGCAGAAGGCCAGAGTACGAATGGCGCGGACTCTATTCAAAGTTGGGATACCCTGAATGAAGAGCGTCTTATCTTCCCACTAGAAGGAAGTGACTCAGCAGAAGGAAATGCATTTGCGAATTTCCAATCCGAAGTCGAATCTTTCTTTCCGAATATAAGTGGGGTCACTGGCCGTGCCCACTATGTCGATGATCAATTACAGGACTTGACGATTGAGATTATGACGCAATTTTATGGGGAAGCTGAAATGGTCTCCTTTACTCAATACTTAAAACAGAGTGCGACGACTTACTTACCAGGAGAAATCGATGTCGAGATTATCGTTGAATCTCCAGATACAGTTGAAGCCTTTTTAAAGAGAGAGCGAACGGATTCCGAATATTTTTCATATGTTTTTGATTAAAGAAGCAAAATTTTATGAGATAATCATAATAATGAAGAAAGAATGGGTGAAAGAATGAAAGTTGATAAAGATTTAATTCAAGAAATTAGTTCAATTATGAAACTTGAATTTTCAGAAGAAGAAACAAAAGAACTGACTGAAGAAACAAATAAGACACTTTCAATGTTAAAAGCACTAAGTGAAGTGGATACTGAAGGTGTGGAAGGAACATTTTACGGTAGAGTCAATGGGCAAGCTCGTTTCCGAAAAGATGAAGCGATCAGCAATGAAGAAGAAGTAGAAGCCTTGCTTGAAGCAACGCCAACACCAACAAGTGTTGATCACTTAATTGAAGTACCGGCAATTTTAGATGATGGAGAGGGTGGAGCTTAATGAGTTTACACACGAAAACAATAGAAGAATTACATGAATTACTAGTCAATAAAGAATTAACAGTTGTCGAGCTTGTTGAGGCCACTTTTGATTATATGGAAACAGTCGAACAAGCTGTCGGTGCTTTTATTTCAATCGATAAAGAAAATGCTTTAGCTGCTGCTAAATTAGTAGATGAACGAGGCGTTGATCCAGAGAATGTTCTCGATGGGATCCCAGTTGCCGTCAAAGATAATATTGTAACAATGGATCAAAAAACCACTGCCGCTTCGAAAATGCTCGAAGATTTTGTTTCTGTTTACGACGCAACCGTTGTGGAGAAATTAAAAGAAGCAGGCATGATTATCGTTGGAAAAGCAAATCTTGATGAATTTGCAATGGGAGGCACAACAGAGACCTCAAAACTACAAACAACGAAAAACCCTTGGGATACTTCAAGAGTTCCAGGCGGTTCATCAGGCGGTTCAGCAGCAGCCGTTGCAGCGGGTATGGTTCCAGCTTCATTAGGAACAGATACAGGTGGTTCCATCCGTCAACCGGCAGCTTATACCAATTTAGTAGGGTTAAAACCAACTTATGGTACTGTTTCTCGTTACGGAGCGATTGCGTTTGCTTCCAGTCTAGACCAAGTAGGACCGCTTACCCGAACAGTTAAAGATAATGCTATTTTATTAAATACATTAAGTGGAAAAGATCTGAAAGACGATACATCCGCTGGCTTAGAAATCGACTTTACAGGAGCGATCGGTGAAGATATTGCTGGCTTGAAAGTCGGCATGCCTAAAGAATTCTTTGACGAAGAAGTCGTTGATGAAGACGTCCTGACGGTCGTTAAAGAAGCGGTCAAACAGCTTGAAGCATTAGAGGCTGAAATTGTAGAAGTTAGCCTACCGCACTTAAAATATGGAGTACCTGCATACTACGCGATCGCATCTGCAGAAGCTTCTAGTAACTTACAACGTTTTGATGGGGTTCGTTATGGCTATTCTCATCAAGAGGCAAACACACTTGAAGAACTATATGTTAAATCACGCTCAGAAGGATTTGGCCCTGAAGTGAAAAGACGTATTGTTCTTGGAGGAATCGCCTTAGGAATTGACCATTATGATGAGTTGTATGGACAAGCGACGAAAGTTCGTACCATTATCCGTAATGAATTCGAAAAAGCATTAGAAGAAGTCGATGTTTTAGTGGGGCCAAGTACAACATCTATTGCTCCAGAAATGGGACAAAAAGATGCAGATGATCCGGTCGACGCTTATCGAGGAGATATTTTAACGGTTCCTGTGAACTTAGCAGGCATCCCTTCATTAAGTATTCCAGCTGGTTTTTCAGAAGGTTTACCTGTCGGAATGCAGTTAATCGGAAATTATTTTGAAGAAGCAACCTTATATAAAGTTGGTCATGCATATGAACAAGCAACGGACCATCATAAACAATATCCAACACTTGAAGGAGGAGCAAATGAATGAATTTTGAAACAGTTATTGGTTTAGAGGTACACGTTGAATTAAAAACTAATTCAAAAATGTTCTCACCTTCACCAGCAGGATTCGGAGCTGAACCAAATTCAAACACTAACGCCATCGATTGGGCTTACCCAGGCGTGCTGCCAACACCGAATGAAAAAGGAATCGAGTTGGCGATTAAAGCGGCTTTAGCGTTAAATTGTGAGATCAATCAAGAGACAAAATTTGACCGTAAAAACTATATTTACCCTGACAACCCGAAAGCTTACCAAATCACTCAAGATAAGCAACCGATTGGGAAAAATGGTTTTATCGAAATTGATGTTGATGGTGAAAAGAAAAAAATACGTATTGAACGTGTCCATTTAGAAGAAGACGCAGGGAAAAATATTCATGGTGACGATGGTTATTCGTATGTCGATTTAAACCGTCAAGGAACAGCTTTACTTGAGATTGTCTCTGAAGCAGATATGCGCTCACCTGAAGAAGCTTATGCTTATTTAGAAACATTGAAACAAATGATCCAATTTACACGGGTCTCCGATGTAAAAATGGAAGAAGGATCCATGCGAGCGGACGCCAATATTTCTTTACGTCCTTATGGGCAAGAAGAGTTTGGGGTAAAAACAGAACTTAAAAACTTAAACTCCTTTAATAACGTCCGTCGTGGTTTGATTTATGAACAAGGACGTCAAGAACGCCTATTATTAGCTGGCGAAGAAGCACTGCAAGAAACAAGACGCTATGATGATTCAAATCGTCAAACGACGTTAATGCGAGTCAAAGAAGGACAAGACGATTATCGTCATTTCCCAGAACCTGACATTTTCCCATTCACTATTTCGGATGAGAAGATTTCAGAGTTGCGAGCAGAATTACCAGAAATGCCGGTCGAACGTCGCAAACGTTATGTGGAAGAATTAGAAATTCCAGCTTATGACGCGGAAGTCTTAACCGATACCGTTGAAATGTCTGATTTCTTCGATCAAACCGTCGAACATGGTGCTGATCCAAAATTAGCTTCTAACTGGTTAATGGGTGAAGTTTCTGGTTACTTAAACAGTGAACAAGTCAACATTGAAGAAACAACACTCACACCAAAAGCTTTAGCAGAAATGATTGGTCTAATTGAAGATGAGACAATTTCTTCTAAAATCGCTAAGCGTGTCTTTACTGAATTGACAAAAGAACAAGTGGATGATGTTCAAGCCTTAGTAGAAGAAAAAGGCTGGGTACAATTAAGTGACCCTGAACAGTTACTACCAATTATTCGTGAAATTTTAGATAATAATGAACAATCAGTCGAAGACTTCAAAAACGGAAAAGACCGTGCGAAAGGTTTCTTAGTCGGGCAAGTGATGAAAGAAACACGTGGTCAAGCCAACCCTGGAGTAGTCAATAAATTATTAAACCAAGAATTAAATAAACGTTAATTATCCTATGGTTTTTTGGGATTGAATGTTGTAGGGAGAGAAACAATGATGAAGAAACGAGCGCGCATTATTTATAATCCAAGCTCTGGTCGAGAAGCAGTCAAACGTGTTTTGCCAGATATTTTAGAAATTTATGAACAAGAAGGGTACGAAACAAGTGCCTTTCAAACAACACCAGAGCCTCTATCTGCGCAAAAAGAAGCCGCTAGATGTTGTGATGAAGGTTTTGATTTAGTCGTCGCTGCAGGTGGAGATGGGACGGTTC
This sequence comes from uncultured Atopostipes sp., assembly GCA_910588235.1. GTDB lineage: Bacteria > Bacillota > Bacilli > Lactobacillales > Carnobacteriaceae_A > Atopostipes. The sequence goes on from CAJUOQ010000053.1 coordinate 5,034, forward strand.
ATGAAGTGATGAATGGGCTGGCCGAAAAAGAACATCGACCCACAGTCGCTATTATTCCAGCCGGTACCACGAATGATTATGCGCGTGCATTACAGATCCCACTAGATAATTTAGTGGAGGCTGCAAAATTAATTGAAAAAGAAGAGTCTGTGTTTATGGATATCGGAAAAATTATTACCGGTGAAGACATCAGATACTTTATGAATATTGCTGCGATGGGAAACCTCGCCGAATTGACCTTTGAAGTTTCGCCGCAGCTAAAAACAATCTTTGGTTATTTAGCTTATGTGATAAAGGGAGCTGAACTCGTGCCACAGATGCGTGCGGTCCCCGTGCACATTGATTATGATGGCGGCAGTTATAATGGAGAAGCTTCGCTTGTCTTTACAGCTCTTTCAAGTACGGTGGGCGGTTTTAATAATATTGTACCTGATAAAATATTAGGGGACGGGAACTTTTCGTTAATTATTGTAAAAACCGCGAGCGTTCTTGAGTTAATGCAGTTAGCGCGAAAACTTTTAACGGATGGAACCCATTTAGACAGCTCAAATGTTATCCATAAACAAACGAGCTTTGTCGATGTAAATGTTTTAGATGATTCGCAGCTGATGATCAACTTAGATGGTGAATACGGAGGCGACGCACCAGTTCGCTTTGAGAGCTTAAATCACCATATTGAAGTCGTCGCGAATGTAGCCCCTATGGAACACAAAATTAAAGATCTTTCAGTGGAAGAAAAACAAAAGATGGAATCTATCTTTACAAGAGAGATCACCTCTATCGGAGATTTGAGCGAAGATAGAGAAAAAGAAGCCAACGAAATTGAATAAACAGAAAAGGAAGGTACGAAACTCGTACCTTCCTTATTTTGAGAAGTAGTAGAGAACTATTTCGTTCAATTTGTTTAACTTTAGCTCTATAGAGCGATGTTTAGAGAGCAGTTGAGCGCTAAAATAGATTTCTTATGGATAAAAAATATTGAATGAGGAGGGGGAAGATGATGAGTAATAAAAAAAGAAAAGAAATACCAGTAAAAGAGAATTACACGTATGAAGTCGAGATCACTGACTTATCTCATCAAGGCTTAGGGGTTGCCCATGTGGATGGTTATCCTCTATTTATTGAAAATGCCTTGCCAGGAGAGCGTCTAAAAATGCAAGTCACCCATGCGGGGAAGCGAATGGGCCACGGAAAAACAATCGAAATGATTCAACCGAGCCCTTACCGAGTCGATGAATTAGAAGATGTACATTTTCAAAATGGCACCATGCCACTCCAGCACTTAGAGTATGGTCAACAATTAATATTTAAACAACAGCAAGTCAAAAAGCTTTTGTCGAAAGTCGGAGGATTTGAAAATATTCCTGTTTATGAGACGATTGGAATGGAGCACCCTTACGGCTATCGGAATAAAGCACAAATTCCCGTTCGTGAAATTAACGGTAAATTAACGACTGGTTTTTATAAAAAGAGAACGCATGATTTAATACCGATTGAAGATTTTGTTATTCAAGCTCCTGAAATTGATCAAGCAGTCGTCATTGTTCGCGATATTCTGCGAAAGTATAATATAGAAGCTTATGATGAAGATCACCACGAAGGAGATGTGCGACATATCATTGTTCGTCGTGGACATGTTACGGGAGAGCTGATGATTGTCCTTGTTACACGTTCTTTTGTGCTGCCACACTTACAAGAAATTGTGACGGAAATCCGAGCGCAAATTCCAGAGGTGGTTAGTATCGTTCAAAATATCAACTCTGAAAAGACCAATGTTATCTTAGGCAAGCAAGCGATGGTATTATTTGGACAGGATTACTATACCGATGAACTGATGGGGCATACATTTAAAATTTCACATCAGTCTTTCTATCAAGTGAATAGCGAACAGACAGAAAAATTGTATTCTGTCGCCGTTGATTATGCCGACTTGTCAGGAGAAGAAGTGGTAGTTGATGCTTATTCAGGGATTGGGACAATGACTTTAGCTTTAGCTGAACAAGCGAAACAAGTTTATGGGGTCGAAATTGTGCCTCAAGCCATTGAAAATGCACAAACAAATGCTCAAGATAATGCAATAGAAAACGTGGAATTTGAGGTCGCAGATGCTGGAGACTGGCTAGTTGAGAAGGCGAACACTGGTTTAGAAGTAGATGTCGTCGTGGTCGATCCGCCGCGAAAAGGATTGACTACAGAATTTATCAACGCCGTCCTTGAAATCCAACCCGAGCGGATGGTGTACGTAAGTTGTAATCCAAGCACTCTAGCTCGTGATTTAAAATTACTAGCAGAAGGCGGGTATAATGTCGAACAAGCCCAACCCGTTGATATGTTCCCACAGACCTACCATATCGAGACAGTAGTATTACTGACTAGAGCATGAAAAAAGTGGAACAAAATAAATAGTTTAGCCAGTCATTATATATGAAGACTGACTAAATTTTGAAGGATAAACAAGTTTATTTATAGAAAATAGGTGTATTGTTAAAGGTTTTTTGTTATAATGAAGGCTGGCAGTGAGTGCTTCAGCTAATTTTATGAATGAAGAATTTTTTAAGGTATCGTTCAAAATGATTTGGTTAAATTCGAATGAACCTATCTATAGATAAATGCTAAATAGTACTTGGCCAAAAAGTGATCGCACATGATGTAAAAATAATCATAAAAATGGGCGGAAGTTATGTGATTATTATTTTCATCTGTAAATGTGAAGAACAAATAGTGGACTATATTTTTTAGTGATGTTAGTGAAAAACTATATTGTTTTTAGAGGAATGCATTAAACGAAAAAGACACAGAAAATGCATTAAATCAGGAAAGGATCTTGATTATCCATTAAAAAATGCTAAAATTATAGTGCATTTGTTTTTGTGAAATTAATCTAGGAGGATTTATCAAATGACAGACGGAAAAATTAAAATTAGTACAGCTTCATTAAAAGTATTAGATGGATGGGGAATAGATACCATTTATGGTATTCCTTCAGGAACTTTAGCTCCTTTGATGGAAGCTTTAGGTGAACAAAAAGATACAAACATTAACTTCCTTCAAGTAAAACATGAAGAAGTTGGAGCAATGGCAGCCGTAATGCAATGGAAATATGGCGGAAAATTAGGTGTGGCTGTTGGATCAGGCGGACCTGGTGCTTCTCACTTAATTAACGGTCTTTATGATGCAGCAATGGATAATACGCCTGTTTTAGCTATTTTAGGTTCTCGCCCTCAAAAAGAATTGAACATGGACGCATTCCAGGAATTGAACCAAAATCCAATGTTCGATCATATTGCAGTGTATAACCGCCGTGTGGCTTACGCTGAACAATTGCCAAAAATGATCGATGATGCAGTTCGTACTGCTATCTCTAAACGTGGAGTAGCTGTATTAGAAGTACCTGGCGATTTCGGTTACCATGAAATTGATGCCGATGCATTCTACTCTTCTGGTCACAGCTACCGTGATTTCGTTTCTTCTGCAATCAATGAAGAAGATATTGACGCAGCTGTTGAAGTGTTAGACAATTCTAAACGTCCTGTAATTTATGCAGGTATCGGAACAATGGGCCACGGTTCAGAGGTTCAAGAATTATCTCGTAAACTCAAAGCACCAATCATCACAACAGGTAAAAACTATGAAACTTTCGAATGGGACTTTGAAGGTTTAACTGGTTCGACATACCGTGTTGGTTGGAAACCTGCGAACGAAACAGTTAAAGAAGCAGATACGGTTCTTTTTGTTGGTTCAAACTTCCCATTTGCTGAAGTAGAAGGTACTTTCTCAAATATTGAAAACTTCATCCAAATTGATAATAACCCAACAATGCTTGGTAAACGTCATAATGCAGATGTTGCTATTCTTGGAGATGCTGGTGAAGCAGTTGATTTATTACTTGAAAAAGTAGCGCCTGTTGAAGAATCAGCTTGGTGGAACGCGAACTTGAAAAACATTCAAAACTGGCGTGACTACATGACGAAGTTAGAAACAAAAGAAAATGGTCCATTACAACTTTATCAAGTATACAATGCGATCAACAAATATGCGGATGAAGATGCTATTTATTCTATTGATGTTGGTAACTCAACTCAAACATCTATCCGTCATTTACACATGACACCTAAGAATATGTGGAGAACTTCACCTCTATTTGCTTCGATGGGTATTGCGCTTCCTGGTGGTATTGCAGCTAAGAACGTATATCCTGATCGTCAAGCTTGGAACTTAATGGGTGACGGTGCATTTTCTATGAACTATCCGGATGTTGTTACTAACGTAAATTACAACATGCCAGTGATCAACGTAGTCTTCACAAACACTGAATATGGGTTCATCAAGAACAAATATGAAGACACGAACACAAATACTTTTGGTACTGAATTTACTGATGTTGATTACGCAAAAATTGCAGAAGCACAAGGTGCAGTTGGTTTCACAGTAAGCCGTATCGAAGATATTGACCAAGTCATGGCTGATGCGGTTAAAGCATATAAAGAAGGCAATACTGTCCTAATCGATGCTAAGATCACAAAAGATCGTCCAATTCCAGTGGAAACATTGAAATTAGACCCAGCATTGTATAGCGAAGAAGAAATCAAAGCTTATAAAGAAAAATACGAAGCTGAAGAACTAGTACCATTTAGCGAGTACTTAAAAGCTGAAGGTCTTGAATCGAAAGTAGCTAAGTAATTTTCGAATCTATAGCTTATATATTTGGAAGGTAAGACGCTACGTTAAAGCGACTCACTTTTTACAACTAAATGTATTAAAATAGAAAAGAGAGAAGAGGAAAAGTTGAAACTTTTCCTCTTTTTTTGTTCGCCCAGCATGGGCGAACTCTAACGGGTGCAAGTCCCGAATG
>CAJUOQ010000054.1 GCA_910588235.1 uncultured Atopostipes sp.
CTTAAAAGGTGAAATCCCTTTTAAGAGCTTTTCGTTTGAACAATTTGTTATTTCGATTTAAACGTACTCTTCGTATTCGTTTGGATCTTGTCCTTCGACTAAACCAGCTTCACCTTTATCGAGCGAATCGAGGACTTGAAGTTCTTCATCTGTTAATTCAAAATCAAAAACATCTAAGTTCCCACGCTGATGATTTGGATTCGAAGATTTTACAATCGGTAAGACACCATTCTGTAGGTTCCAGCGGATGATGACTTGTGTGTTGTCTTTTCCGTATTTATCAGCGATTTTCGCAATTTCTTCGTTTTCTCGTAAATCATTTAAATTACGACCCACTGTACTCCAAGATTCCACGACAATCCCACGTTCAATATTATCTTGTACCAGATCTTTATTATTGAAGTATGGGTGACGTTCTACTTGGTTCATCGCTGGTGTAACGCCTGTTTCTTCAATAATTTTATCTAAATGTTCAGGCAAGAAGTTTGAAACACCGATAGATTTGATCAATCCTAATTTTTGAGCATCGATGAGCGCTTTCCAAGCTTCGACATATTTCCCTTGCATAGGCAATGGCCAGTGAATTAGATACTGGTCAAAGTAATCAATTCCCATACGGTAGAGAGATTCATGGATCCGGTTAAACGCTTCGTCATAGTCATGCGCAGCCCCTGGTAATTTTGAGGCAATAAACAATTCATCGCGAGGTACGGATGAACGACGGATTGCTTCGCCGACGACTCCTTCGTTATTATAGTTTGTGGAAGAGTCGATGTAACGATAACCCGCTTTAATTGCTGTAGTTAGTTCATTGACTCCTTTTTCTCCCTTCATACCAATGGTCCCTAAACCGATTGCTGGGATAAAGTGTCCATCATTTAACTTATAATGCTTCATGTCTGTCATTATGAAACTCCTTTCTTAAAGTCTGTATGGTTATTGTGACATAACTTTTAAAAAATAAAAAGCATAACGGCTGGCGTAAAATAATGCTGGTTGAATGCGAAACTCTTGTGTCGAAATGTGAATTTGCTATAATGAATGCGTAGATAAAAGAATAACTATAAGGAGGATTGTTATTAATGGCAGAGTATGAAAAACAATATTCAACAACTTCCGTAAACACAGGTGGACGAAGTGGTAAGAGTTATTTAGAAGACGGATCTTATGAAGTAAATATTACACCTCCCGGCAGTAAACGTGATGGTGCTAACCCCGAAGAGTTATTTGCTTTAGGCTATAGTGCTTGTTTCCATGCAGCTTTAGAAGCTGTGATGGGGCAAGAGAACATCGATAATAAATCCATTGTACGACATACCGTGAATTATCTTCATGACCCTGACAATAACTTAGATATTAAATTGCAAGTTGAAATCAGAGGTGGAATTGAAGGTTTAGATGAGGCAGAAACGCAGAAGCTATTAGATAAAGCACATGAAGTTTGCCCCTATTCACGAGCCATTCAAAATGGTCATATTGATGTGAGCGTTGAAGCAGTTCCATATGAAGAATAAAAATAAAGGATGAATGAATTCCTCTAGTGGAGTTAATCTAGATTCTCTGCTGGAGGAATTTTTATATGAAATAAAATAAATAAGAGGAGCTGGACAGGTGGAAGAAACATTATTTATTAAAGTATTTTTTGGTATTTTTTTAAGTTTATGGACCATTGGCACTTTTTTTATTGCCTTTAAATTTTTCTATCGCTATTTGCAAGAGGAAAAATATTGTACAAGTGAAACGGTCGGAACTGTACGAAGTTATGAATGGATAAGTCGAGGCAAGGGTGTACATTTACCGATCGTTTCTTTTGTCGTCAATGGTGAAGAGTATAAAACGGTCGGTCCGAGGTATAAGTGGTTCAAGACGGTTAAGATTAAAAAAACATTACATATAAATACAAAACAAGAATATAAGATGGATCCTTATGAGCAAACCTTCAAACAAAAAATAACAGGAAGTGGGATGGTGTTAAAAAATCCTATGCAAGAATTATTCCCCATTGGTTCGACGCTGCCTATTTTTTATGACCCTAATAATCCTAAGCTCTCTTATGTGCTTAGATATTGTGATCAAAAATGGATTTTTTGGTTATTGCTCTCTGTTGGTATGTTGGCACTGCTATTAAATATCCTTCTACAATTATTTTTATAGACAACAAAAACGTATGATTGAATTCATACGTTTTCTTTTAAAAAATACGGAAAGTATAAATAACTTTCCCAATAATTTCTAATGCTTCAAACTCTTTTAAGTCAAACTCAAGGACGTTAAATCCATCAAGATAAGAGTAAGGCTCTAAATAAATCTTTGAATCTGTTTTTCGAAGGTGTTCGAGTTTATATTCTCCATCAATCTTGACAATCAGAATATCACCCGTATTTATGACATGATTTTTAGTTTTCAAAAAGTCTAAAATCACAATATTGTTTCCGCTCGGAATCATACGATTCATTGAATCTGTTTTTATATTGACCACAAAATAATTTTCTGGTTCTTCTTCTAATATATATTGAGGGACTTCAATTTGGCCTTTGTTTGGCACACGTTGAAGAGTGCCAGGAAGGATTGCTTCAAACAAATCTAAAGTAATCGTGCCGGAAAAATAATCCGGGTTTGTATGATTTAAGTAATTATTTAAACCTAATATGTAATCGGTAGAAACTTCAAAATAAGTGGCTAAATTTCTTAACTCTTTTCCAGGAGGTAAACTAGCACCTGATTCCCATTTGGAAACGGTAGTGTAAGTTTTATAACCTAACTGTCTAGAAAGTTCTTTTTGACTGACGTTTTTGTTCTCTCTGAGTGCACGAATTCGTTCACCTGGGGACATCTGCTTGTTCCTTTCTACTTAAAAAAATCTTCATCAAATCCAAAAATGAGTTTTGATTAAACTGATTGTAATATTTTCTTAAGGTGAATGCAATCAAAACTTAATACGATTACAAAAACATGAATAAATTTCACTCATATGGCTTGCAGATGAGATACCTTCATGTATAATATAGGAAAGAAATCATACTTTTGGGGAGAGAAGGTGATTTTCATGAAGAAAATCTCGGAATTACGTGCGCAGAATGAGAACATGTCGCAAAGAGAGCTAGCGGAAGCTATTAATGTGACGCAAGCCTCAATCAGTCGATGGGAGAAAAACCAACTCAGTATTAGTGGAGCTAATTTAATTAAGTTAGCTACTTATTTTAAAGTTTCCACAGATGAGCTTTTAGGAATCGAAGACAATCAATAAAATTTTAAGAATAGACCATTTTCTACATCCCTCTATTTATGAGGGGACTAGAAGTGGTCTTTTTTATTATCCGTTGCTAAAGGAAAATGATTTTTTTACTCAAAATGTTTATGAATGTACTATAATGGAGGAAAGGAATATTTAGGAGGGCTTATGTTTGAGTAAACAAGTAAAAATAACCGTTATCGGCAGTAATATGATTGATTTAACAACGTTTTTAAGAAGATTTCCTCAAAAAGGAGAAACAATTTTTGGTAAAGAGTTCCAACAAGGATTTGGCGGGAAAGGTTCGAACCAAGCCATTATGGCCTCTTTATTAGGAGCTGAAGTAACCATGGTGACCGCTGTTGGTAAAGACAGCTATGGTCAAGAATGGCTGGATCATTATCAAGAAGAGGGCATTGCAACAGATTTTGTAAAAGTGGCCGAAGATAGCCATAGTGGTGTAGCTGCGATTTGGGTAGAACCGGATGGAGATAATCGCATTGTCATCAGTTCTGGAGCCAATGATGAGCTCTCAGTGGATCATATCCAGGAAACATTTGAGCAACTGCCTCCACAAGACATCATTCTTTCACAGCTTGAAAATCCACAAGAGTCTATCTTAGAAGGGTTTAAAAGAGGCAAAAAAATGGGAGCAACCACGATCTTAAATCCAGCGCCTGCTGAACCTTTACTCGATGAAATTTTAGAATATACGGATTGGTTATTGCCAAATGAAACAGAACTAGCTTTTTTAGCTAAAGAAATGTATGGCTTAACGGTAGAAGATCCGATTGAGCTGGTAAAGGAATTTGCGACCTTAGCAAATATCAATATGGTGGTTACTATTGGGCCAGCAGGGGCTTTACTTTATATGCCGAACGAAAATAGGCCGGTTGTGCGCGTGGAAACCGTGTCCGTCAAAGTAAAAGATACAACAGGGGCTGGTGACGCGTTCTGTGGTTCTTTCGCCTATGGTTTAGCAAGTGGTTGGGAGCCGGAAGCAGCAATCAAGTTAGCGAACGTTTTAGCTTCAGATAGTGTGCAAAAAATCGGGACCCAAAGAGCTTACGCCAGAGATGAACACTTACAGTACTTAATCAAGCAAACGTTTTAAACAATGGCTATTAACGAGTAGGAGCTATTGATCCACAACGCAGCTCCCATTAATTTGAATGAATAAGCGGTTATTTACATGGAGGGCATATCCTTTATTAGCGGTCTGAAAGTGAATTCATTTCCGAGATTAAAAAAAAGTGTTATGATAAATGAGAGTCTCATCGTGATGAAGGAGGGAAGTGAATGAAAAATTTTGCAGTGATTATTCCTGCTTATCGTCCAAAAGAGAATTTACTGCAATATGTCGAGTTGTTACTTCAACAGAACGTCGCTCAGGTGATCATAGTGAGTGATGGTAATGATGAGTATTATAGAGAACTCTTTCATCAACTCTCCTCATTGGAAGCTTGTACGGTTTTATATCACAAATACAATCACGGGAAAGGTCGGGCCCTAAAGACCGCTTTTAAGTACTTTCTTAAGCATTATTCCGAATTATCAGGAGTTGTGACGGCGGATGCTGATGGACAACATTTAGTGAAAGATGTTTTAAACGTCGGACATTGTCTTGAGAAAAATAAAGAAGGTTTTGTTTTAGGGATTAGAGACTTTGAACGCAGGGAAGTTCCTCTCCGCAGTTTGATTGGAAATGTGTTGACAAGTCGAGTCTTTCAGGTTCTCTTTGGTATTTATATAAAAGATACGCAAACGGGCTTAAGGGGGATTGCCACTTCTGAATTAGAGTGGGCAATTCAATTAAAAGGGAATCAATTTGAATACGAAATGAATATGTTGATTAATATGATCAACAAGAAAAAGCGCATCGTGCATGTCGATATTGCAGCGGTATATGAAGATAAGCATACTTCGCATTTTGCTACATATAAAGACTCGATTCGGATTGCCGGACAAATTATCAGAGAATATTTTCGAAAAGTGATTTAATCATGAGAAGGAGGAGATGTGGAGTGTCGATAAAGGGCTATGGCCCATTTTTTAAAAGTATTCGTAAACTTGCTCGCCTTGTCCTTCCGCGTTTTCATTTTGAGGTTGTACCTCCTCAAAAGAAACCGGTCATCTATGTAGCTCATCATCAAAATATGATGGGGCCGATTAGTATTTTAGCTTGGGCAAAAAATGCTGTCCACACTTGGGTACTTAGTGAGTTTACGGATCAAAAAGCTTGTTATCATCATTATGTCAATTTTACTTTTACTCAAAGATATGGCTGGCCGCAGTGGCTGGCGAAAGCGCTCGCTTGGCCGATCTCGTACTTGGTGACTTGGCTTACAAATTCGGGGAAAATGATTCCTGTTTATCGTGGCTCAAGAAAAATTGTAAAAACAATGCAAATTAGTCATGAAGTTTTATTAAAGGGCGAAGATTTAATCATTTTTCCAGACGTAGATTATGCAAGTGAGGCGGAAGAAACGGCTGAAATTTATGAAGGTTTCCTTCATTTAGAAAAGAAGTATTATAGAGCGACGGGAAACCATTTAACGTTTATCCCTGTTTATTCAGATCGAGAAAATCGAAGGATCCGTCTAGGTGAAGATATTTGCTTTACAGGAAAAGAATCCTTTATGATAGAGCGTACACAAGTAGCGCAACAAATTAGAGATGAATTAAATCGACTATCTGAAGTAGAACCTACACAAACAGCTTATAAATAATTTTAAAAGGAGAATATATTTATGACAATATTAAATGAAGTCCTTTCGTTAGCAAATGGGAATGAAATACCGTTAGTTGGTTTAGGGACTTGGCAAATGTCACCTGAGGAAGCGGAGAAAAATGTAGCTTACGCCTTGAGAAACGGTTATATTCATATTGATACAGCTCGCACATATGATAACGAAGAGGGGGTTGGTCGTGGGATCAAAGCCTCAGGTATCGATCGTGAAAGTTTCTTTTTAACAACGAAAGTATCGGGAAATTCAAAATCTTATGAAGAAGCTAAACAAGATATCGAAGATTCCTTAGCCGCTCTAGATACTCCGTATTTAGACCTTGTTATCATTCATGCTCCACGACCATGGGATGAGATGCATACGGAAACGATTGAGAATAACTACTATGAGGAAAATCAACAAGTTTGGAAGGCTATGGAAGAAGCTTATGAAGTGGGTAAAGTGAAAGCTATTGGGGTTTCCAATTTTGAAATTGAAGATTTACAGAATATCTTTGACCATGCAACGGTAAAACCGATGCTTAATCAAATTAAATACCATATCGGACACAGAGATGAAGAGCTGATTCAGTTCTGTCAGGAGCATGATATGGTGGTTGAAGCTTATTCACCAATCGGAACAGGAAAGTTATTAGATCATCCGGAAATTAAAAAAATCGCTGATAAATATGGTAGAAGTACGGCACAAATCGCCATTCGTTACGCTTACCAAAAAGGTTTAGTTGTTTTACCGAAATCTGTTCATGAAGAATATATTAAAGAAAATGCTAAAATTGATTTTGAATTATCAATTGCAGATCTTGACTATTTAAATCGTTTAGTGATTGAGTAAATAGAAATAAATGATAGACTCCATCTCTTCGTTCGAGAGAGGTGGAGTCTTTTTTTATAAAAAAAAGTGTAAAAGCGAACATTATCGCTCAAGTGATTAAAAACCATGGAGTTTGTTCATAAATAGCTTGAATTAAAATGAAATGTTGTTATTATTATTTGTGTATAAAAAATTGTGAATAGAAAAAGGAGATTTCGTTATAATGTCTATGTGGAAGAAATTAGCGATTTTCGGGGCCTCAACACTTGCTTTAGCTGCTTGCGGCAATGAAGCAGATGATGGTGCAGATACAGCAGATGATTCAGAATTTTCAATTGCAATGGTGACAGACACGGGCGGGGTCGACGACCGTTCATTTAACCAGTCTGCTTGGGAAGGTATGCAAGATTGGGCAGCGGAAAATGATTTCGGTGACGATAGTTATCACTACTACCAATCTGATTCTGAGAGTGATTTTTTATCAAACTTTAACAATGCCATTAGTGATGGGTTTGATATTATATACGGTATTGGCTTTTTATTAGAAGAATCGATCGATATGGTTTCTCAGCAACATCCGGATCAAAATTTTGCGATTGTTGATAGTGAAGTGGATGCACCCAACGTAGCTTCCATCAATTTCCGTGACCATGAGAACTCTTTCCTAGCAGGTATGGCTGCCGCCTTAACGACTGAAACAGAGAAAGTCGGTTTCTTGGGGGGCATTGAAAGTCCGATTGTTGACCGTTTCCAAACAGGTTTTGTGCATGGAGTGGAATATGTTAATCCAGATATTGACGTAGATATCCAATATGCAAGTAGTTTTACTGACGCAGGAGCTGGCCAACAGATTGCTTCCGCTATGTATTCAAGCGGATCAGATGTGATATTCCATGCTGCAGGTGCTGTAGGAAATGGCGCCTTCCAAGAAGCACGTAACCGAATGGAAGCTGGTTCAGATACAGATCTATGGGTCATTGGAGTGGACCGTGACCAAGAAGAAGAAGGTGAGTATGCGGGAGGTAATGTGACATTAGCTTCTACGATTAAAGAAGTAGGAAATGCTGTAAGTAATATAGCCGATGAAACGATCGCTGATTCATTCCCCGGTGGCGAAACTATTTACTTTGGTTTTGCTGAAGAAGGGATTGACTTTACCCGTGGACAAATCGCTGATGAAGATTGGGCAGTGATTGAAGAAGCTCGTCAAGAAATTACTGATGGCGAACTAGAAGTTCGAGAATTTACTTATTCAGATGAATAGATGAAAAAAAGAAAGAAAACCCATAAGTAAAAAAATGCTTATGGGTTTTTTGTTAGACACTTTTTATTGGAAATTTATCGAAACCTTCTGTAGGATTAAGATGTAATAAGCTCATGATGTAATTATAAGGAGGGAGTAGTCGCAAAACTAAATGTTTGCAGACTACGAAAAAGATGAAAAAATCGAAAAAAGATCTAATTGAAACGATCCAACTGATTACCTCAGTATTGGCTTTAAGTATGACTGTTTTTGGTATAGTCAAACGCTTTATGGACTGGTCGAACCGTTTTGAATAAAAAAGTAGGGAGTGTGTAGGCACTCCTTATTTTTATAGAAAAGATTGCATATAGAAGAGAGACAATAAAGAGATTGGGGCAAGTGAAATGGATCCTGAGATTTTATTATTAAAGGAATACATAGAACAGGCAAATATGGTGACCTTTTTTGGCGGTGCAGGGGTATCAACCGAGAGTGGGATACCTGATTATCGTTCCAAAGAGGGACGTTATACAAAGATGAAAGAACGTCAAGAAAATCCTCAAAAAATACTAAATCGACGATTTATCTTAAATTATCCTGAAGAATTTTTTAAATATCGAGCAAAAGAGGAGCAAGTTAAACCGAAACCCAATGCAGCGCACAAAACACTGGCAGGTTTTGAAAAAAATGGAAAAGATATTCGCGTATTAACACAGAATGTAGATGGACTACATCAACAAGCGGGACACCGTTATGTATTGGAACTTCACGGAAATGATCGCACCTGGTATTGTATGACCTGCGGAAGAATTTATTATCCAGATGAAATTAAACGGGATGAAAAGAATATTCCACGATGTTATGTGGATCACGGAATTGTACGTCCAAATGTGACTTATTTTGGCGAAAATCCGCGAAAACATGTGCTTGAAAAAGCAAAAGAAGTTCTAAAAAAATCAGATTTACTGATCATTGCAGGCACTTCTTTAACCGTTTTTCCTGCTAAAAATTTGATTCATTCTTTTGAAGGAGATTATGTCGTCGTAATCAATGATGAGCCTTTAAAAACAGGTGATCTAGATATTGATTTGTTTATCGAAGAACCTGTTGGGGCGACTTTTGGAAAACTTGCTTAACAGAAGCGAAGCAAATTATTTATGATTAACCAAAACTTATACTATAATGAGCATGTATATGAATACTAAGGAGGGAGTCTTTATGGAAGATAAAGATTTAGAAATTGAAATTGATCAATATTTAGGCCAAGTGAAATCATTTAAAGAGACACGGCCTGAAGAAGCAGATGAATTATTAGAAGCAAAAGAAGGCAATATTGTTTATATTGGACGGGAAACTTGTCCTTATTGCCGTCGTTTTGTCAAAACGTTAAGTCCACTTGCGGAAGAATATGACTTAGAAATAAATTATGTGCACGCACAACATCCTGAGTATGAAGAACAGGTCAATGAGTTGCGCGAAAAATATGACGTGCGAACTGTCCCTGGTCTATTATATTCTTCAGAGACAGCGGGCACAGTTGTCAAATGTGAGAGTGGCTTAGAGCCTGAAGAAATATTAGATATTTTAGAAGTGAATGAATAAAATGATTCAAATTTAAATGATTACACGGTGTGAGAAAGTCCTTATTGGGTTATACAATGAG
>CAJUOQ010000055.1 GCA_910588235.1 uncultured Atopostipes sp.
TAAAAATGGTGTCAATGAATCTGAAAGATCCATCAACACCATAAATTATAGAGCCGTGATTTGTTATCTGTACTGATAAGTTATATGTTATCCTTATTTTATAAAATAAAAATTTACTTGAAAAAATTTTAAGAGAGGAGAGACGATCGATGAATTTATTTTGGGATGAAGAAGTGCCTTTCATTTCTGTTTTTAATGGTCATCATCTTTTTTATATTGCCGGAATGATTGGTTTACTTTTACTCATGTGCACCCAACACCGAAAAGTTAAAAAGCATGCCGATCAAATAAGACAATGGATTCTCCTAATATCTATCGGGCAACAAGTCCTTTTATACTCTTGGTATGTTTTTGAAATGGGTTTTGATGTTTCTGAATCACTGCCTTTCCATATTTCACGTATCTCCAGTCTTTTAGGCATCGTCTATTTGTTTTCTAAAAATAATAAAGTATTGAATCTATTGTTTTATTTTGGCTTGTTTGCCTACGGTTCTTTTTTCTATCCATCGCGAGTCTATCCGGTTTACCATGTCATTGGCCTTTCTTTCTTTATTAATCATGCCATCACGATTCTTTTACCTCTTTTTGCTGCGATTGCTTATAAATGGCGGCCCACCTTCAAAGGAGCGCTTAAAGCTTATGGTTGGTTTTTACTTTATTTCCTTTTTGTTTATACTTTAAATCCTGTGATTGATGGGAATTATTTTTATCTAAAATACCGCCCATTTTTTGTTGACTTACCTGAATCTCTATATATCCCTTTAGTATTAGTTGCTACATTAGCTATCTTTTTATTGGGCTATTTATTGGCTCACTTCATTATTCATTTCGTTACCACAGAACAGCCATCCATCATTTCAGAAGAAGAATAAATAAAGACCTAGAGGCGAACCTTGATATGCTCCCTTCAAAGTAGACAGGGGGCAGTTCACCTCTAGGTCTTTTAGTTTCTTTATTTATAAATGATCGATCGTCTGTATCTCGTCCGCAGTTAGTTCAAAGTCAAAGATGTCGATATTCGCCGCTTGATTATCGCGGTTATGTGATTTAGGAATAACCACAATCCCTCTTTGAGTTTGATATCTAAGCAACACTTGTGCCCATGATTTATTATATTTTTCACCAATTTCAGCTAATTTCTTTTGTTGCTCATCGGTCGCTTTCATAGGGCCCCAAGCGACGGGCGTAATATCTAAATTCTTGAGTAAAGTGATCAGTTCTTCATTTTTCTCTTGTAAATTGATCTGAATTTGATTAACAGCGGGTTTGACGGTTGCAAATTCTTTCATTTCATTGAGCAAATCTTCATCAAAGTTTGAAACACCGATACTTTTTAGTTTTCCATCTTTATAATATTCTTCAAAAACTTCCCAAGTTTGTCTAAAGTGCTTCTTGTTTTTAATGGGATGGTGAATTAAAAAGAGATCTAAATAATCGGTTTCAAAATGACTTAAACTCTTTTCGATCGTTTGACGAATCGCTTCTTTTGAACCGACATATTCTTCACCATTAGGAATTTTAGTCGTAATATAAAATTCTTCGCGAGGAACTTCACTTTCAGCCACTGTTTTCCCAACACCGGCTTCGTTACCATATGAGATGGCTGCATCAATCGAACGATAACCTAATTCGATCGCATCTTTTAACGCTGTAAAGTCACCTGATAACTTCCCATTATACTCGTCATTCTCTTTCCCGTATGTATTTGTCCCAGTACCAAGTAGAGGCATATTTTCGCCACTGTTCAATGTCACGTATTCCATAGACTAAGCACTCCTTTAGTTGAATAATGATCTTGCTTATTATTTTAGCAGACAGACTCTTTTTGCGAAAGGAATTACCTTTTAGACAGTACATAAAAAACGACTACCTCTCATTGAAAGGTAGTCGTTTTGAATTTGCATTTTAAATTAATTCATATCTGGAGACACTTGTTTTTCATCATCATTTAGCACATCGTCATCAAAATTGTTTAAGCGTTTTGATGTCACAACACCTGCTAAGATACTATCGTTAACATTTAAGGCTGTACGTCCCATATCAAGGATCGGTTCGATTGAGACCATTAATCCAATAATTTCAATCGGTAGCCCTAAAGCACCAAAAACGATTAATGAAGCAAATGTCGCTCCACCACCAACACCGGCAACTCCAAAGGACGAAATAGCCACTGTTGCGATAATCGTTGCCCAAACCGTAGGATCTGATAAATCCATTCCGACAGCTGGAGCAATCACAGCTACTAACATTGATGGATAAATACCCGCACAACCATTTTGTCCAATGGATAGACCAAAGGTAGCTGAAATATTCGCGGTGGTTGAGTCAACTCCTAATGCTTCTGACTGAGTAGAGATGTTTAATGGTAAAGCACCTGCACTTGAACGAGATGTAAAAGCAAAGCTTAAAACATTCCAAGTCTTTTTAAGATATTGAATTGGATTGACACCATGCACGGCTAAAATAATACCGTGAATGATAAACATAACGATCAACGCAAAATAAGTAGCGATCACAAAAGATCCCATATTTGCTAGAGCAGTAATGCTAGAAGTTGCAACCATTTTAGCCATTAAAGCTAAGATACCATAAGGTGCTAAACGTAAAACCAAAGTAACCAAACGCATAACGATCGCGTGTAAACTGTCAATAATTGTTCGGAAAGTTTTTCCATGTTCAGGTTGTTTACGAGCAACACCTAAGTAAGCAATACCGACCATTACTGAAAAGATCACAACAGCAATCGTACTATTGTCACGGTTTCCAGATAAATCACTAAAGATATTCGTTGGAATAAAGTTGACAATCTGTTCCGGAATACTGTAGTTTTCGACTTGAGTAGCACTTTCTTGTAAAGAAGCAATACGCGCTTGTTCAGCCGCGCCTTGCGTAAATTCAGCGCCATCTAAGTTGAAAAGTAAGACAGAGGCAATACCTAAAGCAGAAGCAATCATGACTGTAATGACTAACACAGCCAAGACGTTTCCACCAATTTTTCCAATATTGCTTTCGCCTTCCATTTCAGTAAATGCTCGTACCAACGATACGAAGATCAGTGGCATGACAAGCATTTGTAAGAAACGAACATACCCTAAACCAACAATATCCATCCATTCAACGATCGATTGAGTTATCGAACTATCCGCTCCAAAGAGCATTTGAATGATTGCACCAAATACGATACCGATGCCTAAACCGGCAAATACTCGGTAAGCGTATTTAACATATTTAGATTGCATACGATATAGTAAATAAAGAAGTGCAACAAATACAACCAAAGTTAAAATAATTTCCATTTTATACCCTCCCATATTAATTAGAATATTAAACTTTGTGCTGATACATTGTATTAAATATTGTCTCAAATTACTAGTAATTTGATTACGATTGTAAATATTCTCTTCATTATTTTTTTAAGAAGTAGTCGGTCGTTTTTGTGATCGTTTTCCTAAAATGATATGATGAAACTAAAATAAATGGAGGTCATTCAATGAAGGCAGTACAAATTGAAGAATTTGGTGGACCTGAAGTGTTAAAGCTGGCAGAGATAGAAGAGCCCTCTCCGAATGCGCATGAAGTAAAAATAAAACTTTACGCAACAGGCATTAACCCCAATGAAGTATATACAATTACTGGTGAATATGCTTATAATGTACCTAATTTACCTTATGTTCCGGGTTATGATGGGGCCGGTGAAGTAGAAGCAGTCGGAGCCGCTGTGGAAAATGTAAAGGTGGGCGATCGGGTTTACTTAAGTGCTTTTGGAGCTGAACGAAATTCGGGGACTTACGCGGAAAAAGTAGTGGTGGATGCTGAGAGTGTTCATCTTCTTCCTGATCATGTTTCTTACAAAGAAGGAGCAGGTTTAGGTATTCCAGGATTTACAGCTTATCTTGCTTTATTTCAAAAAGCTCAAATTAAAGCCGGCGAAACAGTTCTTATTCATGGAGGAAGTGGAGCGGTAGGTAGCTTAGCCGTACAGATGGCTAAAGCGATCGGAGCGATTGTGATCGGGACTTCTAGTACCGAAGAAGGTCGCGACAGTATTTTGAAAATGGGTGCTGACTACGCAATTCCTCATGTGACCGCTGAAAACAAAGAAAAACTTTTAGAAGTAACAGAGGATAAAGGACCCGATGTCATTATAGAATTTTTAGCTAATGCGAATTTAGAAACAGATACAAAAGTAATTGCGGATGCTGGGCGTATTGTTATTGTAGGCAGTCGCGACACGATTGAAATAACCCCTCGAAATTTAATGTCGAATGAAGCCATAGTTACAGGAATGACGGTCATTAATCCAGGAGAAGAGGCCATGAATGAAATGCACCATGGGATCTTTGCCTTTTTAGATACGGGTGTATTAAAACCAGTGATTGGTCATGAATTCTCTTTAGAAGAAGCTTCGGCAGCACATAAAAGTTTAATGGAATCTTCGGGAAGTGGACGAACTATTTTTAATATTAGAGAAGAATCTTAATAGAAAGAAAAAGGGAGGTCTGATCGCGACCTCTTTTTTCTTTCTATGTAAAATACCTTCAATTCGAAGTTTTAGACTTGCATAATAAAAGAGGACTTGGTATAATTATCTCGAATTCGAAATAAAGCGAAGATTGAATAAATAAAGGGGATATGAATATGGATAAATCATTATTAGGCATCCATCACGTTACAGCAGTTACAGATGATGTTGTTCGCAATTATGAATTTTTTACCAATATTTTAGGGATGCGTTTAGTTAAAAAAACAATTAATCAAGACGATATTCAAACATACCACACATATTATGCAGACCACATCGGAACGCCAGGCACAACGATGACTTTTTTCGCAAATGAACATTCGCAAGCTGGAAAACATGGGACGAATTCTGTGACACGCACAGGTTTACGAGTACCCAATGATGAAGCTTTGCAATATTATATGGAGCGTTTTGACCAATACAATGTTAAGCATGCAGGGATTCAAGAAGTCTTTGGGAAGAAAGTGTTACCTTTTGAAGAGCCCGATGGACAACGTTATCAATTAGTATCAGATGTAGATAATGAAGGTATGGCTCCTGGGGAAGGCTGGGAATTAAGTCCTGTTCCCAATGAATATGTGATCTATGGTTTAGGACCGGTCGAAATTACAGTTTCTTATTTTGAAAAATTTAAAGATCATTTACTTGATTTCTATGGATTTGAAATTGTAGCGGAAGAAAAAGATGCAGTTTTACTTGAAGTAGGCGAAGGGGGCAATGGTGGACAAATTATCCTCAGACATGATGAAGAGTCACCAGTCGCTGAGCCAGGAAATGGTGAAGTCCATCATATCGCTCTCCGTGTTGAAAATAGAGAAGCTCTCAAAGCTTGGGAAAAATTATATAGTCAAAACTTATTCCACCATTCTGGATTTATCGAGCGCCATTATTTTGGAGCGTTATATGTGCGAGTCGGCCATGTCTTATTTGAACTTTCTTCAGACGATCCAGGTTTTACTATTGATGAACCGTATGAAACATTAGGGGAGAGTTTAGCACTTCCCGCAGAATTTGAAGCTCAACGAAAAGAAATTGAACAAAAGATTCGTCCATTTGATACGACCGTCGATCGTACGAAGCAATAAAAAGAGAGGTTCGAGAGTTTTATGAAACCTATCCAGCGTATTCATCATATTTCGGCAACCGTGGCTGATCCGAATGAAAATTTATATTTTTACCGTGATGTTTTAGGGTTACGTTTAGTTAAACAGACGATTAATTTTGAAAATAAAGCGATGTATCATTTATACTTTGCGAACGAACAGGTCGACCCAGGAAGTGTTATCACTTTTTTCCCACATGAAGAAAATCCAATCGGGCGTGTTGGGGCAGGACAAGTCCGTCGCATTGCTTTCAGAGTCCCAAAGAATACACTGCATTATTGGGAAACGTATTTGAACAAACAGGCAGTGGCTTATACGGAAGACACGTTGTTCCAAAAATCAGCCCTCTTCTTTCAAGATCCTCATCATTTACATTTAGCGCTTGTAGAAGCAGAGGAAACGCGAGAAGATCAGCAGATTATAGGTTTACATGGAGTAGAGTTGCTTTCTAGTGATCCGATTTATACACTGGAGTTTCTTATGCAAGAAATGGGCTTACTTCTTCATAAAATGACCCCGAAGTATTACTATTTAAAAATGAGGGGTGTAGAAGGTCAAGAGGTTTTAATTCACCGTAAATTTACTAAAAGAGGTCGCTTAGGCATTGGCACAGTGCATCATATTGCCTGGTCAGTGCCAGATAAAGAGAGTTTAAAGAGCTGGGAAGAAACGATAGCCGCTCACTATCCAATCACCGCTATTCAAAATCGACAATATTTTTACTCCGCGTACTTTAAAGATCCTGGTCAGATTATTTACGAGTTAGCGACAGATGGACCAGGTTTTACAGTGGATGAATCACTTGCGACTTTAGGTTCGACTTTAATGCTGCCCGATCAATATGAAGAAGAACGTGCAGACATTGAAAGAAACTTACCAAAATTGAATCTTTAAAGTTCCATAAACTGTTCGCCTTTTCATTCAAAGACGAACAGTTTTTTTATATTTTATTATTTATGGTAATATCTTTATCAATGAGAAAAAAGAGAAGTATTTTACATATAGCTATAATAGTAGAAAGGGTTTTTAAAATTTCCAAACATGATGTAACGATTCGACCAATCGAAGCGAAAGATGACCAAGCGATTTATGAAATCATTCAAAAAATTTTAGAAGAATATGATTTAGACGTACCGGGTACGGCTTATTATGATCCACAATTAGCCACCCTTTCTGAATATTATCAAACATTAACAAAAGGCGAATATTGGGTCCTTGTGCAAGACCAAGAAGTGATTGGTGGTGTCGGGATCGGCCCTTTTGGTGACCATGAGGGAGTAGCTGAATTACAGAAGTTTTATATTATGGAAGCTTACCAAGGAGAAGGCTATGGAAGTTTACTGTATAAGATGGCGGAAGATTTTGCCAAAACAGAAGGCTATGCAAATTTATACATTGAAACGATTGATACGCTAGGTAGTGCTAACGAGATTTATGAATATTTTGGATTTAAAGCTTTATCTGAACCTTTGAGTGGTAGTGAGCATGGTTTAATGAACAGATGGTTTATCAAATCCTTAAAAAGCAATTAATACTTATTTTTAAAATTTCTTGCTATAATTAACAATAAGTATCTTTAAAGGAGGAAGTTATAGTATGGATCCAAAGTACGAACAGTTATTTGAACCTTTTACATTTAAATCAGGAGTAACACTTGATAATCGGTTACTAATGGCACCAATGACGACAAGTGCTTCCTTTGAAAATGGCATGTTTACAACAGATGAACACATGTATTATGAACGACGAGGCGGAGGAGTGGGCGCGATGATTACCGCGTGCGCGCATGTACAAGAAAATGGAAAGTTCGCTTCTTCACCAAGTGTTTCAGCAGATAATCGAGTGGAGAGTTTGGCCAAGTTAGCTCAAACCATCCAAGCCACCGGGTCAAAAGCTATTTTACAAATTTTTCACGTCGGCCGGATGGGGTCTCGCCGTTCATTAAGAGGAGAACGTCCAGTCAGTGCAAGTGAAGTCCCCGCTCTACGTGAAGATGCGGAAATACCCCGAGCATTAACGGACGAAGAAATAGAAGAACTCGTGCATTCTTTTGGAGAAGCCACGAGAAGAGCGATTGAGGCCGGTTTTGACGGCGTCGAATTGCATGGGGCGAATACTTACTTAATCCAACAATTCTTTTCACCTCATTCAAACGTACGGACAGACTATTGGGGCGGTAGTCTAGAGAAGAGAATGAATTTCCCGATTGAAGTGGTGAATGCAGCGAAACAAGCCATTGATAAATATGCGACAAAACCTTTTATCTTTGGTTACCGTGTCTCACCAGAAGAAATAGAAGAGCCTGGAATTACAATTCAAGATACGATTGCTTTATTAGAAGAGCTGAAAATTTATGATTTAGATTATTTCCACGTTTCACTCGGTAATATTTTTGGCAGTTCATTGAGAAACGAAATGGATAAAGAACCCGTCTTGAAGCAACTTCAAGAAGCTGTGGGTGAAGAGGTTCCTTTAATTGGTGTAGGCAATGTCATTACGCCACAAGATGCGGTTGATGCGATGGATGAGTTAGGAGTTCCATTAATTGCCTTGGGGCGTGAGTTAATTGTGGAGCCGGATTGGGTTGATAAAGTAAAAGCAGGAGAAGAAGATTTAAGGAAAGTCATTGAAGCGGATGATCGTGAAGATTTACTCATACCTGATGCGATGTGGGAATACGTTCGCAGTCGTCCGGGATGGCTTCCGATTGTAGATTAAATCAATATGTAAAACGGAAGAAGAGGCAGGAGACAAGCACTCTTCTTCTTTTTTATAATCTTTAAAAAATAAGTTTTTCCTGAATAATTCATAGTTTTTCTAAAAAGTTTTGTCAACGTTGAGTTTATAGCTTTTATATTTGTTTGCCTCATCACCCACTATGTGTATAATGTTTCTCGGAAAGCCAAATAAAGATGGGTAGACAAAAAGAAA
>CAJUOQ010000056.1 GCA_910588235.1 uncultured Atopostipes sp.
GAAATTCACATGGCTTTTTTATTTTAAGTGGCTAGGTTGATTATAAAATCTTCCATATAAAATGACTAAGAATAAGATAAAAATATTTGTAGCATGTGGCAGTGGGATAGCGACATCAACAGTTGTTCAAGAAAAAGTGAAAACATTATTTAAAGAAAATAACATTCAAGCAGAAGTAAGTAGAGGAAATTTAAATCAAATACCATCTCAAGACGGAAAAGTTGACTTAATACTCGTAACTTCTAGTTACAAAAAAGAAATTAACACTCCAATCATACAAGTTTCTAATTTATTGTCTGGAATAAAAGAAACTGAAAAAAATGAAGAAATAATTGAAGCTAGTGAGAAAATTATAAATTCAAATAAACATAATTAAGAGAGGAATAACTAATGGATACTATTTTAAATATAATTCAAGTTATTTTAAATGTTGGGCCTGCTGTAATGTTGCCAGTTGTAATGTTTATTTTAGGGCTTGTTTTTAGAATGAAGATAGGTGAAGCTATAAAAACTGGGTTGATGGTGGGTATAGGATTTCAAGGATTGGGATTGGCAATCGACCTGTTATTAAATTCTGTTAATCCTGCTATTGAATACTACGCTGAATTAGGACAAGGTTTTACAACGGTAGATGTTGGTTGGGCTGCAGTTGGAGCTGCTTCATGGGCAGTCCCTTTCTCAGCCTTAGCTGTATTATTAATTGTTGGTATAAATATTTTATTGATTATAACTGGAAAAACTACAGTAATTAATGTAGATATTTGGAATTTTATTCACTTATTAATACCTGGGGCTTTGGCTTACTCATTATTCGATAGCTTTTGGTTAGGGTTAATAGTAACCGTAGGTTTATCAATTGTTTCATTATATTTTTCAGAAAAAATTGCTCCACAGTGGCAAAAATACTTTGGGATGGAAGGTACTACTGTTTCAACATTATCGTATATAACTTTTGCATGGCCATTTGGCATATTAGGTAATAAAATAATTGATCAAATTCCAAAACTGAAAGACATTGATTTGAGTTTAGAAGCTTTAGAAGAAAGATTGGGAGTAATTGCAGATCCTGCTGTTATTGGCCTGCTGACTGGTATTTTATTAGGAGTTCTTACAAACCAAGAAGTTCAAGTTTTGCTATCTATGGGTGTAGGTGTTTCAGCAGCGTTAGTTTTATTACCTAGGATGGTTTCGGTTATGATGGAGGGTCTTTCTTCTATTGGGCAAGCCGCACGAACATTCATGGATAAATATGTAAAAGAAGATGATCAAATTTTAATTGGTATGGATGTTGCTTTAGGAGTAGCAGATCCAGCATCAAATACTACCTACTTGTTGCTCATCCCTATCTCTATTGGTTTAGCTTTTATTATTCCAAATATGACTTATTTCCCTGTAGGTTTATTGACTACAATTATTTATTTTACTCCTCTAATAGCGATGACTTCTAAAGGGAATTTACTGAGAACATTGATTATTGCGTTCTTCTTTAACTTAATAGTGATGGTTGGAGCCAATGCATTTGCACCGGAAGTCACCTCTATGATGCAAAGTGCTGGTATTGATGTAGATGGTTTAGTGACAGATTCGTTCTGGGGTTATAGTCTACCTAATATAATCATTAGTATTATTTCTAGACTTTTTAATTAATGAGTATTGTGTTCTAGATACTTTTGAACATAAAAAATAATTAATTTATATAAGGAGAATTCATTTGAAATCGTTAAAGTTATATGGAAAACAAGATCTTCGATTTGAAGAAGCGGAAAAGCCAACGTTAGATGATAGTAATGAAGTTATTATAAGGGTACGTGCTGTAGGAATATGCGGATCTGATACTTCTCGCTATGCAAAATTAGGTCCCTATGTTGAAGGAATGATTTTTGGACATGAATTATCAGGAGAAATTGTTGAAGTTGGTGAAAATGTAACTTATTTACAACCAGGAGATCGAATTGCAGGAGTGCCTACTTTAGTTTGCAAAGATTTAGAAGGTGTAGAAGAATGTTATTTCTGTAAAAAAGCAGAATATGCACGATGTGAAAATCTGTCTGTAATTGGAGCAAAACGTCCTGGGGGTTTCGCTCAATATGTGAAATTACCTGCTGAAAATTGTGTTCCAATTCCTAAAAATGTTGACTATGAATCAGCTTCGATGGTTGAACCAATTAGCGTAGTTTTACACGGGTTTTATAAATCTTCAACTAAAGTAGGAGATACAGTAGTAATTGTAGGTTGCGGAAATATGGGATTAATAGCTGTACAAATAGCTGAAATCCAGGGAGCTTCCAAAATTATTGCTGTAGACATTGAAAATAGTGCACTTGAAGATGCTAGAGAATCTGGTGCTACTCATACTATAAATTCTATGGAAGAAGATGCATTAAAAAAAATAGAGAAAATTACCCAAGGAAAAATGGCAGATTTATCCGTTGAAGCAGCAGGATCTAAAATAACCTCCGCTCAAATTTTTGCTTATTCAAAAAAAGGTGGAGAAGTTCTATTCCTTGGAATTCCGTATGCAGATGTAAAAATAAAAAGGTTTTATTTTGAAAAAATAGTTCGTAGTGAATTAACAGTATTAGGATCGTGGAATTCAGTCTCAGCTCCATTTCCAGGAAAAGAGTATCCGACAGCAGTGAATTTATTATCTACTGGAAAATTAGATGTGTCTTCTATGATTACTCATAGGCTTAAATTATATGAGGGTCCAGAAATATTTAATAAATTAATTCAACAAGACAAAGATGAAGTGTTCGGAAAAATAATTTTTAAGCCGAATGAATAATTGTGTTAAAGGTTGGGAGGTTAGCTCTGGGGTAATTATTAAGAATATACTTATTTGAGCTAACTTCTTTAATAAAGGAGGAATTGAATTGGCATTATTAAAGTCATTAGACGAGAATTTAATTTTTATTAACAAAAATTTCGAAAACAAAAATATTTTTTTTGAATTTATTGAACAACAAGCCTCTAAATGTGGTTATATAAAAAATGGTTATGCAGAAGCACTTAGTAATAGAGAAGAAAATTATCCCACAGGTTTACAATTAAATAAAAATGGTGTAGCTATCCCACATACTGATACTAAATTTATAAAAAAAGAATTTATATCATTAATAACATTTGAAACGCCATTATTATTTAAATCTATGGAAGATTCTGATAAAAAAATAGAAGTAAAAGCAGCTTTTATATTGGGTTTAAAAGATCCAAATAGTCAACTGGAGACCTTACAACAAATAGTAGAAATAATTCAAAATGAAGAGGTTATCGATACTATTATTCATGCTAAAGAAAAAAATGAAATTATTAATGTTTTGCTATAAACCTAAGCGTTTCTTAATAGACAGAACATAAAGGAGGAGAAAATGAAAATTACCATAGGTTCAGATCCGGAGGTACAAATTTAAAGAATGAAATCGTAAAATACTTAAAAGAAAAGACAAATTTTATAGTTACAGATATTGGTCCAAGAACAAATAATAGCGTCGACTATCCTTCCTATGCTAAAGATGTTAGTCAACAAGTAGTTAATAATGAAGCTGATTTTGGTATTTTGTGTTGTGGTACTGGAATAGGAATGTCTATTGCAGCAAATAAAGTTCCCGGTGTTCGAGCTTCTGTAGTTACGGACACTTTTTCGGCTGAAGCAACTCGTTTACATAATAATGCTAATGTTTTATGTTTAGGAGAGCGGGTTACAGGAGTAGGGTTAGCTTTAAAAATAGTGGATATTTGGTTGTCAACCGATTTTGAAGGTGGCCGTCATCAGAGAAGGTTGGAAAAAGTTACAGAAATTGAAAACTTTAAATAATATGAAGGAGACGAATTTCTATTGTATTTAGATACTGCGAAAATTGAAGACATAAAATGGTATTCTCATTTTGACTGGATAAAAGGTATTACAACTAATCCTACTTTAATGAAAAAAATACCTACTGAAAAAAACGATGATATTGTAGAGAATATCCTAGATATTATAGGTGATAGAGAATTATTTGTTCAAATTAGTGGTAATACTACTAAAGGACTAATTACAAATGCGGATAGACTTGTAGAAAAATTCCAGAATAAAGTATCTCTAAAAATACAGACAGATTCACGAGGATTTGAAGCCATAAAAATAATTAAAGAAAAATATCCAACTATAAAAACATTAGGTACAGTAATCTTTTCGGTAGAGCAAGCTTACTTAGCGGGTCTTGCTGGATTTGACTGGATAGCTCCTTATTTTAATAGAATGGAAAATAATGGAATAGATGCTTTTAAAACAATCAAAAATATAAATAAGCTTTACACTGCTCATGCTTTAGAAACTAAAATATTAGGAGCTAGTTTCAAAAATACTAGTCAAGTAATGGAAACATTATTAGCTGGTGCAAATAATGTTACAATACCACCAGAAATTTTAAAAGATATGATGAATAATAAGTTAGCCATTGAAAGTATAGAAAAATTTAATCAACATGCGATTGAGGTGAATAATCGATGATAGAAATAGGAGCTTCTATAGTATGTGCAAATCCATTATACATAGCTGAGGAATTGCAACAACTTGAAATAGCTCAGACAGATTATTTGCATATGGATGTAATGGACGGAATATTTGTTAATAATTTAGCCTTAGGTCCGGAATGGGTTGAAAAAATCAGTAAAAAAACCTCTATACCTCTTGATATTCACTTAGCCTGTATTGATCCCAAAAAATATATAGATATGTTTACATATATAAGACCAAAGTCCATTTCTTTTCATATAGAAACGACGACTCAACCATCAGAATTAATTAAATACATCAAATCTAAAAACATTAATGCTTCATTAGCCATCAATCCAGAAACAAAAATTGAAACAATCTATCCTTATTTGGAAGAATTGGATATGATATTGCTTATGACTGTAAACCCTGGATTTGCAGGACAAAAATTTAATGAAAGCGTACTTGAAAAACTAAGGAAATTGCAAAAGAAATTAACAGAAATTAATAATAAGCCTATAATTCAAGTGGATGGCAATATAAATGAAAAGACCCTCTCTATGATGAAGGGCATGTATCCTCATAGTTTTGTGCTAGGAACATCTGCTCTTTTTCATCAAAAAAACAAAGCATCTTATGAGGAAAAAATTGACGTTATTCGTAAACAAATTAATAGTTGAAGAGTAATGAAAAATTGTATGAGGAGTTGTTAGTGTGGCAAAATTAGGAATCTCAATATTATCAATGGATTATATGGAACTAGGAAATGAAATTAAAGCTATCGGAAAAGCACAAGCAGACTTTATTCACTTGGATGTAATGGATGGCTACTTTGTTCCGAATATTACCTTTGGACCGGATATGGTACGTCAAATAAGAAAAGAAACTGACCTGTTTTTAGATGTTCATTTGATGATCAATTCACCAGAAAAATATATTGCAGAATTTGTAGAGGCGGGGGCTGATAAGATAACTTTCCATTATGAAACTAATGAATATAGGATAGAGGAACTCATTAAGAAAATTAATAATTGTGATGTTAAAACTGGTATTGCTATAAAACCAAATACAAAAGTAGAATCAATAAAACCATATTTAAATTTAGTAGATTCTGTCCTTCAGATGACAGTGGAACCAGGATTTGGAGGACAATCTTTTAAATCAAAGACTTTGAAAAATATAGAAAAACTATCTGAATGGAAGAAGGAAAAAAATGCTGACTATTTAATTGAAGTGGACGGAGGAATTAATTTAAAGAGTGCTAAACTTTGTGTAGAATCTGGTGTTGATTCTTTAATAGCTGGCTCTTCTTTTATTAAAGCTACTGATAAAGATGAATTTGTTAACCGAATGCAGTCGTTAAGAGTTTCTACTATAAATGAAACTCTATAAAAGTCGTTAAGTATATAGTCATTTGTGAAAGTAATCTTAAACAAAATGCAGAATCTATATTTAATGATTGAGAAAATATCAAAAAGAGAGGGTTTAATAAATGTTTGACAATATTGATCATTTAGCTGTAAATTCTATTCGAACATTAAGTATCGACGCGGTCGAAGCCGCAAATTCAGGGCATCCAGGTTTACCGATGGGGGCCGCTCCGATGGCGTACACTTTATGGACGAAACATTTGAATGCGAATCCAAAAAATTCAGAATGGTTTAACCGCGACCGCTTCGTACTTTCAGCGGGACATGGTTCAGCCATGCTTTATAGCTTGCTTCACTTGTCGGGTTATGAGGTAGCCATTGAAGATTTGAAAAACTTCCGTCAATTAGGCAGTAAAGTGCCGGGACATCCCGAAGTTCATATGACAGACGGTGTGGAAGCGACCACAGGGCCATTGGGCCAAGGGGTTGCTAATGGTGTCGGTATGGCGATGGCCGAAGCACATCTAGCGGCGACTTATAACCAAGAAGGCTTCCCGCTTGTAGATCACTTTACGTATGTCTTATGTAGTGATGGCGATCTCCAAGAAGGGATTTCTCATGAAGCAGTCAGTTTAGCGGGTCATTTAAAACTCGGTAAATTGATCATGCTGTATGACTCCAACGATGTCCAATTAGATGGCCCTACCGATAAAGCGTTTAGTGAAGATATCCAAAAACGCTTTGAAGCGTACGGTTGGGACTATGCGCGTGTCGAAGATGGCAACAATTTACAAGATATCGACGAAGCGATTGAACAAGCCAAAACCGTCACGGATCAACCAACCATTATTGAAGTACGTACAGAAATTGGTTATGGGGCAGAAAATGCCGGAACGGCGGAAGTACACGGCGCTCCTTTAGGTCCTGACGGGACCAAATATGCCAAAGAAAGTTATGACTGGAAAGGTGAAAACTTTACCGTTCCTGAAGAAGTGTATGAACGCTTTGCTGAGACCATTGGCCAAAATGGTGCAGAAAAAGAAGAGGCTTGGAACGAACTGGTCAGCGACTATCAACAGGAATTCGCCGAATTAGGCGCACAATTCGAACAAGGCATTTCGGGTGAACTGCCCGAAGACTGGGCTGAAAGCTTACCGGTTTATGAGGAAGATCCTGAGGGCGCGGCGACACGCGGGATCAGTGGTGAAGTGATCAATGCGATTGCGGAAGTGTTGCCAAACCTTTGGGGCGGCTCGGCGGACTTATCCGGTTCCAATAAAACAACGATTGATGGCGCAGGAGATTTCTCACCGGATCATTATGCTGGACGAAATATCTGGTATGGTGTGCGCGAACATGCGATGGCTTCGGCCTTAAATGGGATCTTACTCCATGGCGGCACCAAGTCGTTCGTTTCTACCTTCTTTGTGTTCTCGGACTACCTACGTCCAGCGGTGCGTTTAGCGGCTCTTTCACAAATACCAAGTATTTATGTCTTAACGCACGATTCCGTAGCAGTTGGTGAAGATGGTCCGACGCACGAGCCTGTGGAACACTTATCGAGTTTCCGCGGCATGCCCAACGTGGCCATGATGCGTCCAGCAGATGCGAATGAAGTGGCGGCGGCTTGGAAAGTGGCGTTAGAGTCTGAGACTCGTCCAACGCTCTTAGCGTTAACGCGACAAGATGTGCCGGTACTGCCGAATACTGCGGAGTTGGCACCACAATATGTCGAAAAAGGGGCTTATGTCTTATCGCCAGCAGCGGAGCAACCCGATGGTCTCTTACTAGCGACCGGTTCGGAAGTCCAGCTAGCGCTGGCCGCTCAAAAAGAACTCTTGGAGAAAGGACACGATGTGGTTGTCGTTTCAATGCCAAGTTTTGAATTATTTGAGCTTCAGACAGACGAGTATAAAGACTCTGTCTTGCCTAAAGAAATTAAAAACCGAGTAGCGATTGAGATGGGCTCGACCTTCGGTTGGGACCGTTATGTCGGTCCTGAAGGCCGAATTATTGCCCTAGACCGCTTCGGTGAAAGTGGTCCTGGCGAAGAAGTCATCAAAGATCTTGGCTTTACGGTCGAAAATGTAGTTGAAGAATATTTATCGCTGGTTGATTAAATTCAGCGTACGAATCCTAAAAAACATCCATCTTTTAAGAGAGTGAATGTTACTGTATAAATTGTTATTAATAAAAATGTTTAGAGAATGTAGTTTAATAGCTGCATTCTCTTTTTTGTTCGCCCAGCATGGGCGAACTCTAACGGGTGCAAGCCCCGAATGCGACCTGACAGTGGTAAGCATATAGCTGACGACAAGGGTGTCCACCGCGAGGTGGAATCTGAAGGAAGTCCAAGGCAAAGCTCTGGTCTGACGAACAGAAATCACATAAGAGGTGAGACGAGTGGGTAAGGTTGCGAAAGAAACTGAAGCCCTATAACTGTTATAACTCGTCACATATATGTGGCAGATAGATGGAGTGAAAGAGTTCGCACCTTAACTGGGGAGGTCTCATGACGTTATATCAAATACACTTAGTGATAAGTGCTTGACTCATGAGAAGTCAGCAGAG
>CAJUOQ010000057.1 GCA_910588235.1 uncultured Atopostipes sp.
AAATTTACAGAAATAACTTATTGTAAGTGGCTAACTTAAACTTGAAATTTAGGCTTGTTTATTAAATAAAGTATCTCATAACTGGTAAAAAAAGAGGAGCTTTCGACGTTAAAATGCGGTAAATTCTTTTTATAATGAATTTATGATGAGTAAAATGAGGAATCGGTTTGACAATGGAAAGAATTCGAGGTAGGATAGTTCTTAAATAAATATTCAAACGTAGAAGAAAAGAGTAGCTTATATGTAAGTTATTGTAGAGAGTCCGGCGGGTGGAAACGGATATAATGATATAAGCGAAATCCATTTCGGAGTTTTTTGTATAGGAGTGCTATACAAACGGGAGCAACCGTTACCTTGCCGGGTATTAAATTTGATACCGTAGAGGTGTTATTTGCAAAAATAACATAAATTAGGGTGGAACACGAAAATTTCGTCCCTTTGTTTAACAATTTTTTGTTGGGCAAAGGGACTTTTTTTATTTTATGGAGGGATAAAAGATGGAAGAAAGACAACCAATCTGGAAAGATTATCGTTTACACATTATGGTGCTGATTTTTACAGTTATTGCGGAGTTGATTGGTTCACAGACCATTCCGTTAGGACGATTTTCATTTACTTTAGCGCCCCTTATATTCTCAATGGTCCTGATGACAGTTTTTTATTTAATTCCACAACAGAAAATCATTACAGAACGAAATACCAAAAATGCCTCGCAAATGATGGCGTTAGCGGGCGGATTATTAATCGCTAAGTTAGGTGTCTCAAGTGGAGCAGCGATTGAAGAGGTTCTTCAAGCCGGTGCTGCTGTGACTTTACAAAACTTAGGGGGCGGCTTTTCCTTTATCTTAGGCTTACCAGTCGCCATGCTCCTAGGGTTACGTCGAGAAGCCGTCGGGATGACCTTTGGGGTGAGTCGAGAAGCCAACTTAACTTTAGTTTCTGAAAAATATGGGGGAGAGTCCCCTGAATTCCGCGGAGTTATGACGAATTATATTGTAGGAACGATTTTTGGTGTCGTTGCGGTCAGTTTTTTAATCTCTGTTTTAGCAGAAATTCCGTTTATCTCACCGAAATCTTTAGCACTGGCGACGGGGATTGGTTCAGCGTCTATGATGGTTGGTGGCCTCGGGACTCTGCTTGAACAATTTCCAGAAATCGCAACGGAACTGGAAGCTTATGCAGCGATATCGAACCTTATTTCATCGGTAGTTAATATTTATATTGCGATGTTTATTGGTCTACCTTTGACCGAAAAAGCATACAGTTGGTTCACACGCAAAAAGAGTAAGGAGTAGGAGAAAGACATGAAAAGAATACATTTATCACTGGTCTTGGATTGGGTTATTGTCTTGATTATAACGGGCGGTATTGTCCTGATTGGCAATACCATTGGCTATGGCGCAACTTTTAATGAGAGTTTTGAAGGAATGCTTTGGCTGGTACTATTTACTTTGTTAGGTTTTATTATTAAAGAAATGTTACCTTTTGAATTACCGGCAGTGGCTTATATTTCAACACTAGCGATTGTAGCCTGTTTACCTTTCTCGCCGATTGCGGAAACAGTGGTGCAGTCGGTTGAACAGGTTAGCCTACTTGCTTTATGTACACCTGTTTTAGCCTATGCGGGGGTGACGATTGGAAAAGACTGGCCGGCTTTCAAAAAAATCGGTTATAAAGGAGTCATCGTCTCCCTCTTAGTGATTATAGGGACGGTACTTGCTAGTGTGGTTCTATCAGAAGTTTTATTTAGAATATTTTAGAAAGAGGAGTTATAAATGACACAATTAAACGCAACGCAACTCGCAAAATCAGTAGAAGAAGATATTGTCAAATGGCGTCGAGATTTACATCAGATTCCGGAGATAGGGTTAAATTTACCGAAAACAGTTGCTTATGTGACGGAAGTCCTTGATGATTTAGGAATTGAATACGATGCTTCTTATGTTGATGGGAACGGTATTGAAGCCATTATAACCGGTACAAAAGAAGGCGAAGCCACTGAAAAAGTGCTCGCATTTCGAGCGGACATGGATGGTCTCCCTATAAAAGAAGAGACGGGCTTATCTTTCGCTTCATTAAATGAAAATATGCATGCTTGTGGTCATGATGGCCATACTGCGATGTTACTCGGAGCTGCCAAAATATTACAAGCCCAGCGTGAACATTTTTCTGGTCAAGTGAAATTGATTTTCCAACCAGGAGAAGAATATCCTGGAGGCGCTGAACCGATGATCCAAGAAGGCGTGATGGAAGAGCCAAAAGTTACACGAATCATGGGCTTTCATGAAGGGCATATTGATCCTTCTATTCCTAAAGAAACGATTGGTTACAAAGCCGGTCCTATGATGGCTTCTATGGATCGATTTTTAATTGAAATCAAAGGGAAAGGGTACCATGGGGCATACCCTGAAAATTCGCAAGATCCTATTATGGCAACCGGGCAATTAATTACCGCGCTACAAACCATTAAGAGCCGAAATATTAAAGCGACGGAACCGGCAGTTTTGTCCATTACCAGAATGGATGGAGGCTTTAACCAAAATATTATTCCAGATAATGTAGAGATTGAAGGAACGGTCCGAGCGTTAGCAGATGAGACACGAGAACTTATTCATCAGAAAATGGAGCAGATCGCAAGCGGAATTGGCGAAGCTTTTGGTGTCGAGTGTGTCGTGACTTATGATTATAAATATCCTCCCGTTACAAACGATGCCGAAGCAACTAAGGAAATTGTGTCGTCTTTAGAAACGCTATTTCCCGGTAAAATGATCGAGTTAGAAGAACCATTAATGGGTGGCGAGGATTTCTCTTACTACTTATATGAAGCGCCAGGAACTTTCCTGTTCTTATCAAATCCAGCAAATATCGAAGGAAGTTTCCACGGACATCATCATCCTAAATTTGATGTCGATGAATCTTTATTTTATATGGGCACTGCTTCCTTTGTACAAGTAGCTTTAGATTATTTAAATTAAATGTAATCGATAAATAAAAAGAAAGCAGACAGAAATAGAAAAATCTATTTTTGTCTGCTTTTTTAGGGATCATTCATCACATTTTGAAACTTTGACAAACGCATTCGAAATAACTAGTGATCCTCAAAATAATAGGGATCAGTCATGCGATAATAGTTTCTTATAACTACTGTCGATTCCAAAAGCTCCAATAGGGGCGGTAATGAGAATTGCTAGGACAGAAACCGTTAAGATGAGTTCTCCTGCCGGAAGACCTAACGCTAATGGAATCCCTCCAATGGCCGCTTGTACGGTAGCTTTTGGCGAATAAGCGATCAAGCTAAATAGCTTTTCTTGAGAATTTAAAGGGGTACCGATCAAACTGACCCAAACGCCAACCATTCGAACAGCCAAAGCAAGTAAAATAACGAAGACAGGAGTCAGTCCTGCTGCAAAAGCAAATTGCACGTTAACAGAAGCGCCGACCAATACAAACAAGAAGATTTCGCCTGGAACCCACAACTGATTATAAATTTCAGAAATTTTCTCAGACTCTTTAGGAATTTGACGATAGAGAATGATTGCCATACTCATGACCGCTAAAATACCCGAAAAAGGAATGTTTACAAAATAGTCCTCAAAACTTACAAAACCAAAAGAGAGACTGAGCATGATAAGGACTTGAGTGATCGTCTTAAATTGAACGGTTTGAAACAATAAAGAAAGCAAATGACCACTAAGGAATCCGATGAAAACACCGGACAAAATCGAAAGGGGAATAGCTAAAAAGCTGCCGATGTTGAACGTTCCACTTTGCGCTAAGGACAAGAAAGAAGAGAATAAGACAAGTGCATAGATATCGTCGACAGAGGATCCCGCTAAAATTAATTGAGGGATTCCTTTTTTAGTCCCAAACCTCTCCTGAATAAGCGTGATCATACGGGGTGCAACAACTGCTGGGGACACAGCACCCAAAACAGCTCCTAAAAGAGCAGACTCGACCAAACTCAGGCCTAGAAAGAGCGGCGCAAAAATCATGACGCCAATAATTTCAAAAGTCGCCGGTACAAAACTTAAAAGGACGGCCGGGCGGCCCACTTTCTTTAATTCTTTTAAATCTAAAGACAACCCTGCACGTGTCAAAATGATAATTAAAACAACTTGGCGGATATCTGCTGAAATATTCAACAAGTTAGGATCTAACCAATCAAGAACCGATGGCCCCACTAAAATCCCTACAAGAATTAAACCAATCAAACTGGGGATTTTTATTTTTTGACTCAGTCGACTGACGACAATGCCAGCGAGAGTGATTAAGGCGATACTACTAAGCATTTAAAACAACCTTTCCATTTTCATTTATTTTTGAACACAAAAAAAGCCTGCTATATATGAGACTTCATTTAACGGCATGCTAAATAAACTCCTATACATAACAGGCACCATCAGCCATTTCTGGCGGTTATAGGGAGTACCTTCCCTTTGATTAAATACTAGCATGGAGAGAGGACGTTGTCAATTTCAAAAAGGATGCTCTTTACAGAACCTTTTTGTTCATAAGGATTAGAATAAAATGGGCATACCATTAGAAAATACATTGCAAAAACGGTTGGTATATGAGATGATAACCACATTATTTCTTGTTAAGGAGGCAAAAAATGATTAATCAAAAAGTAAAAGATTATATTAATGAGCATCAGGATGACATGATTGCGATGCGTCGTCATTTACATCAACATCCTGAAGTATCTTTTGAAGAATATGAAACCACTAACTTTATAGCCGAAGAGCTAGATGCTTTAGGGCTTGAATACCGCCGACTTGAACCGACCGGAATCGTTGGCGAAATTAAAGGTGCTAAACCTGGGAAAACTGTTTTATTACGAGCGGATATGGATGCTTTATCCATTAACGAGCTGAACGATCATCTCCCGTATAAATCAGAAAACGAAGGGACCATGCATGCTTGTGGCCATGATAGTCATATTTCAATGTTAATGGCGGCTTTAAAAGCCTTGTTGCAAGTCCAAGATGAAATTCAAGGAACCGTGCGCTTTATTTTCCAACCGGCAGAAGAAATTGCTGAAGGAGCGAAAGCGGCTGTGGAACAAGGAGTTATCGAAGGTGTCGATAATGCTTTTGGTATTCACATCTGGACCGTTGATGAACCCGGACAAGTTTCTTGCCAAGTAGGTCCATCATTCGCAGCGACCGATATTTTTAAAGTGCATTTCCAAGGAAGTGGCGGACATGCGGCACAACCTCATATGACGCATGATGCGTTAGTGATGGGTTCTCAATACGTAGCTAACATTCAGACTTTGGTCTCGCGCGTTATCGACCCGATGGACTCAGCTGTAGTGACCGTTGGGAAATTTTATTCTGGTGATCGCTTCAATATTATTGCTGAAAATGCTGAACTTGAAGGAACTGTTCGTTCATTCGATAGCGAAGCACGCGATAAAATTGAACAAGGGCTAAAAGATTACGCCGATTA
This sequence comes from uncultured Atopostipes sp., assembly GCA_910588235.1. Taxonomy (GTDB): domain Bacteria; phylum Bacillota; class Bacilli; order Lactobacillales; family Carnobacteriaceae_A; genus Atopostipes. Next base: position 5,452 of record CAJUOQ010000057.1, read on the forward strand.
TATTGCGAAAATGTATGGCGGACAAGCAACGGTTGAATACACACGCTTGACTGAAGCAGTGAACAATGAAAAAAATGCAGCACAATTAGTGCAAGATATTGCAAGTGAAGCTTTCGGAGCAGATAAAGTCCAAGAGAATGCACCGACAATGGGTGGAGAAGACTTTGGTTATTATATGACTGAAATCCCCGGTGCTTTCGCAACGGTTGGTGCAGGGAATCCGGATAAAGAAACAGATTATCCGCATCACCATGCGCGTTTTAACATTGATGAAGAAGCAATGTTAACCGGTGCGGAATTGTACGCTCAATATGCTTTGGCTTATTTAGCGCAAGATGAATTCTAAAATTAAAATAATCAACAAAAAGCGGGCTGTAAAAAAGCTCGCTTTTTTTAATGGACAAGTAGGATTTTCCAAAAGAAAAAGGCTCTAAATTGAGTTGATACACTCAGATTTAAAACCTTTCTTATGAGTAAAATTTATATTACTTATTGTAGCGTGACTAAAATAGAAGATAGGATACCAGCTAATACAACAGAGGCAATAGAAACAGTCACGAAACCAGCCACTAACATTTTCGGTTGAATTTCTTCACGAATCGCTTCGATTTCAGCATCGTTCTCACCAATAGAGTTAGCGACTTCGTTAGGGACAATGAAGGTCCCTGGGAAACCGAATAAGGCCGAAATCCCAATACCGATCCCCATCCAAAGAGAAACGTTTAAAAACTTACTCGCGAGGAGTGAGAAGATAATGATCCCTACTGCTCCGAGCAATAGTGTAATAACAATCATCGGTAATAGTTCCAACAAGACATCTGGAGTTGCTGTCGCTAAACTTCCTAAAATAACAACCGTTAAACTAGCCATTGCTAATCCATAAGAGTTGGATTTATTTAAAGGAGCCTCTTCAATCAGACCAAAGTGATGAGCGAATACGCCTAAAATTAAGGCTAGGACGTTTGTATCTAAGTAGTTATAACCTGTTAAGTTAACAACTGTTTGTGAAATAAATAAAGCAATAGAAGCAATTAAGGCTGCTTTTGCTAAATACCATTCATCCGATTTATATTTATTCGGAATATCTAGTCGTTTCTCTTCAGTGACAATCCGAGGTTCTTCTCCAGTTGTTCCGCTTAACGTTCCTGCACGATAAGCTTCCCGAACTTTTAAACCTTCTTTTTTCAAAACAAAAGAGGCAATAGGATAACCGATAAATCCTTGGACGACAACTAATAAGGAAGCAAAAATGGAGAGTTCGGGTAGACCAATAGCGGCGGCAGCTTCACCCATTTGAATTCCTCCAACAACACCACCCGCAATCGGTGCTGAAGCGACCATGGCTGCTTCAAGTCCCACAAAAAATTGGCCAACAAAGATGACAAAAATAACAATCCCAACAATCGCTGCTAATGCAATAACGACCGTCCGCCATTGTTCTTTCAATTGTTGGATATTCATGGAAGAACCAATGTGTACTAGTAAAATAGGGATCAACATTTGTCCCAGAGCCTGTAAGGTAGAATCAGCAAAAATGGTCCGTGGTAAACCAAGTGAAAATGCGATTAAAAAGAAAATAGAGACAGAAAACAGCATAGAGACGATACTTCGTGTTTTCACGGCCAACATATTTCCTAAAGAAATGATAAAAATAATAAATGTAAATGCATATAATGGAGTCATAATTGTTCCTTTCTTTCTAACTATATGAGCTTTTAATGAGTGTTTTTTAATATTAGAGGACAATGTTATAAGAGTCAATAGGAGAACCTCCGAATTCTCCATAAAAACTCATAATTATTTAATAAAGCGAATACATTATATTTTTACATCCCTTTTAGGAATAAAAAGAAGCCCACAAATCGATTTGTGAGCCTAAAAAAGGGATAGAAAATCGTTATTTTTTTGTCTTTATTGTTTGTCTACTTCATTTTGTACTTCGGTAACCGTTTCTTCGACTTCTTGGCGGTTCATTTTCTCGCGGCCTTCTTTCATCGCCGCAAGACTTTTATGCGCGAAAGCAAGGGGAAGTTTGCAGAAGAGAATCGTACTTCTTTCAGTCAATGTATCGATATAAGCATCCGCTTTCGCGAGATTTTTATCCGCATAAGCAAAAAGATCGGCACGAGTCCAACCATTAGGCACAAAGCTAACCCCGCGCTCATTCATATCTTCCTCTTCGTTTCTCAAAATATTAACCGCTTGAAGACCTCTGCCAAATCCAATTGCTAAGTCAAAGTCGGCATCATATCCATAAGACCAGTCCCAAATTTTTGAAAGGAAAACACCGACGATACCGGCTACATAATAAGTGTAATCATCTAGGTCTTCTTTTGTTTGAACATCCCAGTTCTTCTCGGCCCATTTACCCATACCGTACGCCATTTCTGAACCGGTCTCTCGTAAAATAGGCTGCGCTGTTTCCGGGCAAGCTTCGAGCCAATCCACTAAACGTACCGACACTTCCGGTAACTGTTCTTGAATGGGCGCGATAATTTCAAAATATTCTGCTTCCGTGAAAGGTTCTTTGAACAATTCACTGAGTTGTAACAGGATGGTTGTTTTGGTTTCGTTGGGAATGGTTTCGTGGTCTTCAATTTCATCAATCGCTCGATAAACCAAGTAAGCAGTCGAGACCGCTTGTTTTAAATCTTTTTTTAATAGATTAATCGGAATAAAAAAGGTACGACTTGTTTCTTTTAATACACGCATGACATCTTTGGGGAATTTCTTTTTTCTAGGCATAATATTCTCCATTTCTATCTTCTGTTTTGTATGTTCATTATATAAGAAGTGTTCATAATTAGAAAGGAACAGGTGAAAAAGGTATGTGTCAATATTTCCTCGGAAATCTATTTTCTCAAAAACAAGACCCTATTCAGTTCATATGATTCTTTCCCTTTGATG
>CAJUOQ010000058.1 GCA_910588235.1 uncultured Atopostipes sp.
TCGACTTAGACAACATTTAACAGCATTTTTAGAAAAACTATGAATTATTCAGGATGACATCCTCTTTCAATTTTTATTTTTAATCATCAATTTTGGAGAATATACTTTCATCTTAATCATTCCATTTAATTTAGTATTCAGATTGTACCACTTTGCTATAGCGCATACAATTTGAGTTTAAGAAACGTTTTTAATTATTAGATAAAAAGTCTGGCGCTGAGATTGAATATAATTCAGAAAGTCCAGATATGTTTGATAAAAATAATCGTTTTTAACTTCTGAAGAATACTAGGTAATATATTACTTTCCACACCGTCAAATAATACAAAAATGTTTAAATAATATCTTTAAAATATATATTTATTATGATAGTCAAGCTCAGTTCCTCCGAGGACTGAGTTTTTTTATCCATCAATTTCAGTTGAGTTTTTTGATCTTCCAAAGAGTCGGTAACTTCGAAGAGGACATTTTTGACAAGTGCAAATCCCAATGCTAAAATCTTTATAAGACATAAATGTCTTAGTGTTGTATGTAGAGGAATTTTTCGAAAGGAGAACGATCAATGTTTACGCATTCGAAGAAGTTACAGTATAAGGCACAACCAGAGAAAGCAGACCCGGTGATGGCTCGTCGCCTTCAAGATATTCTTGGCGGTCAATGGGGCGAAATGACGGGAATGGTTTCTTATTTATATCAAGGTTGGAATGCGACCGGATATGATCAATATAAGGATTTACTGCTAGATACTGGAACGGAAGAAATCGGTCATGTGGAAATGATCGCTACAATGGTCACACGACTTTTACGTGGGGCTTCAACCGAGGAACAGGAAAAATTCTATAATAGTGGGGATCCTGCGCTACAAGCAGCTATGAATGGTACTGACCCTCAACAAGCAGTCGTTAATGGCTTAGGTGCTGGACCAACCGATGCGAATGGAAACCCTTGGACAGCAGCTTATGCTGGTGCAAGCGGAAACTTACTAGCGGATATGCGCTACAATGTTGTGCGTGAATCAATGGCTCGTGTCTCTGTAACGCGTCTATACCATATGACAGAGGACAAAGGCGTCCGCGATATGTTGAGTTACTTAATGGGACGTGAAACCCAACATCAACTACAATTCCTTCAAGCCGCTGAAGAATTAGAAGAGAAGTATGGGGTTGTTGTTCCGCATGGGACGAAAGACTTGGAAAACCAAGAAGTCAGCCATACGCTTTACAGCTTCTCTGATGGCGATGCTTCACGTGCCGTAGTGGAAGGTAAAACTGCGAGAGACGGGGAGCCTTTCAAATATCATGATGGTCCATTAATCAGCGACGATCTCCAAGATGTCGGCAAAACCATCAAAGAAATGCATAATACTGAAGGACAAGAAGAAAACAAGAATAATTAATTGAATACTTAAATTTCAATATTTAAAAAGGGAAATCCCGGCTCATGTTTGAGTCGGGATTTCCCTTTTTTGTTGTGCTCCCTTTAAAAATTAAAAGTTACTTTATTCATACTGACGTTCCGCGATTTTTAGAAGTCCTACTTGATCTAAATAGTTCGTAGGCGTTAAGAAGGTGACCGTAGCAACTCCCGGGTGACGACCAACATCGATCGAGCCAGTGATCGTCGCACGGTTTAAGATTTCTCCTAAAGGAACATCAAACAAACGCGCTGCTCGATTTAAGCCGTTATCAGTAGCTTCATTTAAAGTAGCACCTGTTCCAACAAAGGCAATCGGTAAGCTTGTTTCTGGTTTAACACCGGGCCATTTGTCTGCGAGCTGTTTGATCTTTGCTTTTTCTTCAGGACTAAAAGGTTTCGCTAAATAAGGTAGATCTTCGGCTACTGGAAACAGTACCGGTCCTTCTAACTGCTCACCTTTAATGACTTCTACGCGCAAGCGAACGATTCCGGAAACATCTGTTGTATGGCCAGCGATCTCACCGTTTCCTTGCATCGCATGCATGTCACCCAGATATACACCACCGCCAGCTACTTTTACCGGCGCAACGAGTACAGCGCCTTGGCGCACTTGATTGATATCCATATGGCCGTCTGTTCGAGCTTCTAATGCTTCTTTGGTTTTTCCGAATTCATGGGAAGCACCGATTAAGCTTTGCGCAAAATCTCCGGCATTATGGGAGTCTGGAAAAACTTCAGCCGGAGTTGTTCCTAGCTGACCTAAAAACGGACGCATGCGCGCGACTACACCGACTAAATCGGTTGGAGCTTGGGAGAGAATGCTGTTTTGAATAGAATTTTCAGGCATATTCGCACACTCATTCGCGTTCTCTGCGAGCTTATTCGCATTTTCTTCATCTAAGGTAAGGCCCATCTGTAAGTGATCATCAAAAGCAATAGTGTAGCCATGGTCAATCGTGAAAGGGGTGAAGGGTTTGCCACAATTTTTACAATAAATACTATCTTTTCCAATCCCTTTGATCTCTGTTTCAGGATTGAGCGTGCCACAGTGTGGGCAAGTGCCGTCAATAAACGGATCATCGCCAAAGGAACCTTCATTGGGTTTGTCCGAACCTGATGCGGTCGCTGTAGAAGTAACATGAATATCTTCGATGTAAATCGCAATCGCATCGCCAACTTCTGCATTTTCGACGTGAACAGGTTTGGTGACTTCGTGACCTCCTTTTAACTGTGGCGTCATCATGGGCCCCCAACAACCGGGTGCTGTGTTTGCGACAATGTGTCCACCGTCTTTAACGGTATATTCAAAATCAAGTTTGGGATCTAACACACCATTTGTAAATTGGTCGACAAAGACTGTTTGTTTTGCTTTCATTTCTATCACCTCAACGCCATCATACCAGTAAACAAAAACGTTTTCAAAAACTATTATTTTTTAAAAAATTATTTTAATTACTTTTACTTCGTTTTCTTCCTTATTTCTTTAAGGCCATTTTTTCACAATTTCCTCAAGAAATCCTTCCGAAGTGCCCAATGTTTTTCACAATTAGCGAAGATCTATTTACAATGTATACAAAGATTGATATTGTGAATTCAGGAACAAACATTTTTTGTTTGATTTCTTGATTGACTTAGAGGAAGGAGTGGATTTAGGAGGTGAAAATAATGGATCATAAACGACTGCAAGAAACGATTGATGCTAGTGGTCTTAATTACACGAAGATAGCGAAAGACAGTGGTATTTCCCGCAACACGGTCTACAATATTATGTATGGGATGACGGATCCAAGTCACTATGCGATGAAGAGATTGGCACTCACTTTAGAATTAGCCGGAAAAGAATTCATTGCGATCTTTTTCCCAGATTTGAAAATGTAAAAGGCTCAGTAAAGCTCTCTTAAGACAAAGAGTGTTTTTATTTTTTGTCAAAATGAAAGCGATAACGTTTGGACTGAGTTTTATCATTGAATTGAAACAAGCATTCCAAGGAGGAAGAAATGGTTAAACGTATTGTAGACACAGCTTTTTGGACCGATATGCAGGTGATTGACAATTATTCCGTCGAGGACAAATTTTTTTATCTTTATTTACTAACAAATGATAAATCTACGCAACTAGGTATTTATTCATTACCGAAGAAGGTGATGAGCTTTGAAACGGGCTTTACCACCGATGTGATCCAAGTATTGTTGGAGCGCTTTTCGGAAACTTATAATAAAATTCGCTATAGCGAAGAAACACAAGAGGTGACGATTTTAGAAAGTTTGCAGTTTAGCGTCTTAACTGGTGGCAAACCGGTTCAAGATCTTTTGGAACGTGAAATTACGAGAGTTAAAGACGATCAGTTAATTCTTGCGACTTATGAAAGCATGCAAAATTATTGGCAACTGTCGAAACGAAAATTTGACCACACAATTATGCGTCTCTTTGAAAAAGAACTGACTACTCGTCAAATCACTTTCTCGGCCACAACGACACAAAAGCAGAATCAGAATCAAAAACAAAGTCATCATCAAATTCATAATCAGAGTCATAGTCACAATCATAATCAAGAATCGCCCCCGACGAGTCGTCCACCGGCCAAAATAGATGTCGCTGAGAAGACCATCGTTAAACGCTATATGCGTGTGATTCAAGAGGCGAGTCCACATTTAAAAAGACAGATTACATACCAAAATATTTTAGAAGTCTTTTATGAGGAACTGATTGGACAAGTGAGCCCCGAAGTGAATGTGCGCTTGGAACAGTGGGCGGTGAATTATCCAAAATCCTTTATTTTAGAAGCGTTGCATCGCTCGATCAAAGCCCAAAAACCGATTGCTTATGCGGCTTCCATTATCGAACAATGGACCGAACAAGGGGTGACGACTTACCAAGATATTATTAAAGAAGATCGAGCTTTTCAGGAGAGACGTCGCTAGAGGACAAAGAGAGGAGGCAGCTTTTGAAAGAAAATTCGGAAGAATTAAATGCTTTGTTGCTGCAATTTGAAGCGTTGATCCATAAGACGATGAGTCGTTTGAATATCCCGCAGAACAATATGTTTTACGGAGATTTTACGCAAGAACTCGCGCTGAAACTGATCGAGATTTACCAGACCTTTGAAGGAGAGCCGTTGGTGTCGGATATTGATCGCTATAAGTTTACGGCTTATGCCGGACGAGGGTTGTACTGGCAGGGCTTGAATTTATTGCGCCTGGACAAGCTCGATACTTTTTACGCGACCGATGAGGAAGAGATGGATTGGTTACAGGAACAAGGAGAGGACGCTGCAGAAACTTTTACGACGTCAATTTATATTGAAGACTTTTTAAAACAAGCCCAAGCGCGTTTATCAGCAGAAGATTATCAATTACTCCTTCATTTAATGGAAGGAAAATACACAATGCAGGAACTAGCAGAATTGATGAATGTCAGTCGCGATACGATTTACCAACGTCGTCAGAAAATGCAAGGCCGACTCAGAGATTTAAAGGAATGTTTAATCCATTAGACAGACAGTCGGGTCAGTTTCTGTGTTGTTAGTAGTGTAATAGCTATTACAAAACAAAGGAGGAAACCACATGATAAAAGTTTTTGAAAATGCGCGAGTGCAGTTCAGCATTTACGATGAAGAAACCGATGAAACGAACAACTTTTCTTTAGGAAATTTAATCGAAGATGCGGACGAAGAAAGAATCAGTGAGATTTATGACGCACTAGATACACTCGTTGATGGTCAAATTGATTTTGCAAAAGTCACACAAACCCACCGTCTGATGGTTTAAGAAGGAGGAAAAAATAGATGAATGAAACATATAATTTAGAGTTATTGTTTGAAAACGAAGAAGGGAAGAGTCGAAAGATTACTTTGCGTCATGCGTTGAATGACTTGACGGAAGAAGAGGTCTTACCAGCCATGCAAGTGATTGTCGACAGTGATGTCTTCGATGATGACGGCTTGGACCGTTATGCAGCTGTATCGGGTGCACGTTACGTCCGTACAACAGTTGAAGATCTTTTTGAAGCCGATGAGGAACAATAATCGCATAAGATTTTAGGCTCTTAAGTGAGTCACTAAGCCCTCGCTTAAATCAAAGTGGGGGCTTATTTTTATGAAGGAAGGAGTTGACTATCGATGGGTATCATTGAAATCGGCGGGATTGCGAGTGGCTTGGTCGCAGTTATTACTTTAATCAGCAAGATTATTAAATTAATTACTACGATCCAGTCTCTGATCAACCGCCTCGATCAATTACAAAAAGATATGACAACGACGAAGGAGCTCTGGGAAGAAGCGGCCGAAAGAATTGTCTCTTTAGACCAGCGCTTACGTTTAATTGAATATGAACTAGCGATTGTTTAGAAAGGATGAGGAGATGAAATTAAAGAATGAAACGTATGATGTGGGGAAGTGGTTGGTACTCATTTTCTTACCGGCCTTAGCAGTGTTACTCGGCGGTTTAGGGGATTTATATAGCTGGGGGAATACGGCAACGATTGTGACGACGGTGAACTTAGTGACGATTTTCTTAGGTTCTGTCTTACAAATTTCGTCAAATAAGTTTCATGACAAAAAAGAAATAGGGGGAGGTGATAGCGATGAAACAAAAGGTGTTAAATAGTGCGCGTTCCTACTTAGGCACCTGGCAAGGAGATAATCGACATAAAGCCTTGATTGATCAATACAATGCGGTCAAACCGCTTCCGGTCGGTTACCCGATGAAGTATACGGACGATTGGTGCGCCGCGTTTGTGACTGTGATGGGTGACATCGCTGGAGCTTCTAAATATATCGGCCGGGAATGTGGGGTGCAACGGTTCAAAACTATTTTTAAACAGAAAGGCATTTGGCAAGGACTGGTTCAACCTATTTCAGGAGATGTCGTAGTTTTTGATTGGCAAAAGAACGGTTGGGCGGATCATATCGGCTTTGTCGAAAAAGTAGAAGGAAACACCATTACGACGATTGAAGGCAATACGTCGAAACAAGTGACCAGAAGAACCTATCCTTGGAATGACTGGCGTATCGCGGGCTACGCGCGCCCACAATATCCTAGTAAACAGAAGACATCCAATTCATCGATCCAGGAACTTGCGAATGAAGTTATTCGTGGCGACTGGGGCGATGGTGACGAACGGAAATCGCGTTTGGAGAAGGCTGGACATGACGACGGAGTTGTCCAACAGGAAGTAAATCGACTGCTCCAGGGAAGTAGCAAACGTAAATCGAATGAAACGATCGCTCAAGAAGTGATCCAAGGAAAATGGAATGATGGAGATAAGCGAAAGGAATTGTTGACAGAAGCAGGTTATAACTATGAAGAAGTGCAGAAAATTGTGAATCAGTTGATGTAGGAAGATTTGAAGTCAGGGGATCACAATAAAAAAGAAAAGTAGCTACAAGCGGAAGAAAATTCGCAACTTGTAGCTGCTTTTTTGTGTGTTCAATAGTAACTATTGTATTTATAATATGAAAGATGGGGTCGAGGAAACGTAATCGATATTTGTTTCGATAAGCGCATTTCTCGATTAAACGAATTGGGGTTTCATTTCGCCGAGGCCGCTTTTCGATGAAACGAATTTACGTTTCGTTTCAATGAACCTATTCCTTAAGTAAACAAATTCCAGTTACGTTTCGTCGAGAACGGTTGAACATGTGACAAAGATCGCTTAATAGAACCATTGTTGAGAAAACAAGAGACTGAGATGAGATAGAAGAGTATGAAAAAATAACACAGAGCTTTCTAAAAGTCTTTTAAAAGACTTTTAGATATGCTATAATAGTATTGAATAAAGGAGTGAATATTATGGCTATTGAAATGATTCAAGACATAGCAAAAGGCTCAATTACTGATGTTAAAAAGTCTCCTATGAGTATCTTTAAAAAGTCAGAAGAATTAAAACAAGCCATCTATATATTAAATAGAAACGATGTAGCGGGTGTTGTTCTCAGCCAGGATATTTATGAGCAACTTTTAAAACGAGTTGAAGAGTTGGAAGAACAAGCTTTTGAGGCCGAAGCTGCTAGAAGAATTGCGATTCACGACGCTCAAGAAACGCCTGAAATTTACACCGGAGAAGAAATAGGTATTGATCTGTCGGACGTTGAGTACGATCCCAATGATGGTTGGGAATAACTGATGTATGAGTTAAACTATCTAGCAGGCGTTAAAGATGATTACAGAAGTTTAGACGGTTCCCAAAAGAAATTAGTTAATAAATCATTGAAAAGAATAGAAAATATGGGAATGCAGGCTGGACAGCCTTTATCTGGTGCACTAGTTGGCTGTAGAAAACTTAAACATAGAAAAGCTGGTTTAAGAGTGATATTCAGAGAATCTCAAAATGGAATTGAAATTATTGATATAATAGCCATTGGAAAAAGAGAAGACTTAAAAGTATATAAAACAGCTGAAGATAGAATGAATAAGAAATAAATAAACAATCTAATAAACTAATTATGTACCCTCATAAAGTTAGAGTAAAACTCTAATTTTATGAGGGTATTTTTATATCAAAAACACATTTTTTCAGTTGCACATAATACTTACAATTTTTATTTCGTTATTTACAATTTATTTCCGTTGACCAACGGAAAAGAGACGTGTGGTGATGAAAGCGTTATTACCATACAATAGAAGCGTAAAGAAAATAACTAACGTAGAGAAAATAACTAACGTAAAGAAAATAACTAACGTAGAGAAAGGAAAGAAATATATGATAAATATATTATTAGCTTGTTCATCAGGCATGTCAACTAGTCTCTTAGTCACGTCTGTGTCAAGTTGTTCTCGGCCTTGTTAATCTATCAATATTTCTGGCACTC
>CAJUOQ010000059.1 GCA_910588235.1 uncultured Atopostipes sp.
GAAATTCACATGGCTTTTTTATTTTAAGTGGCTAGGTTGATTATAAAATCTTCCCTCATATCAATTACTTATTTTTTCATCAGCTAATAATATGAATATCTATAAAAAATTAATTATTAGTCCCATTTAACTTTTCTAAAGTTATCTCTCAATTCTTCTACATTTTTAAAACGTAGGTCCTTATTGAGATTAGTACCTGTTTTATAAAAATTTATAACGCTATTATGATATTTGTTGCTAAATCTAATCCTTCCAGTCATTACATAATATAAAAGTTTAGTTAATGAATATATTTCGTTATGTAATGAATAGTTTTTAAAGCCCTCATGTTCTAATAGTGGGTCTATAAAAGTTCCCTTTATATCCGATTGAGTAGTAGTCATTGCATAACTTGGATCTTTAACTAAACCAAAGTCACATATTTTAATTATAAAAGTGTTATCATAAAACTTTATTAACACATTGTTATGGCTAACATCACGATGAAAAATGCCTTTTGAGTGAATATATGTAAAAGCACCAAGTATTTGATTAGCTATTTTGAGACGTGTAGCTTTTCCTATAGATGAGTTATCTGTATTTATATATGTTCTCAAAGAAGTATCAGCACACTCCATAATAAAATAATCTTTACTTTCATTATATTGGTATACCTCTATAATGTATGGTGAATCAAGCCTTTTCATAATTTCATATTCATTTTTAAATCTTTCTAATTCTTTGACTGTTAAATTTTTCTTTGCTTGTTTTAATGCAAAGTTGATACCATAGTCGGTATCATAAAACGAAGAAACAGTTGAATATTGTCCTCCACCTATCACTTTTGTTTCAAAAGTTTTTGCAACTTGGGGTGAATTTGATAAGGTTATAGATTTATCAAAAATAAATATAGGTTCATATGCATCAATTGGAAAATCAGTATATTCTTCAGGAATTGGGGTTCCACCAGAGAGTTCTAAGATTGGATAGATATATTCTATAAATTGATTATATTTATCAACTATATAAAAACTAAATGCTGAATCAGATAATCCTCTTTTAGCTTCGTCTATAGTATCTATTAGGTTAAAGAGCTGCCTACTCTCCTCTGCGTTGTAGTGATTATTGCTTTTACTTTTACTATTCATAAATTTAATTAAGCAATTTAATTTATGATGCGTCATTGTAAAGACTTCTTTTAATTTTTCATTTTCAATATTGCTATATAAAGCATACTCTCTGATGCTTTTCGGATCTTTAGTTAGAAAATATTGCCGTAAATTATCATGAAAATCTGAAATTACTAACTCAGTTTTGACATTCATTTATAAGTCTCCTTATTTTAATACTGTAAATTAATACTTTAGTTTATAAAATTCATTTTAGTATGTTCTATTTTAAGTAGAATTCTATTATTATTCAATTTAATCTTAATTTTTCTTAATAGTTTCTAAGCTTCCAATTTCTTTGAATATCTATAAAGAAAATCACATATGTTATCAAAAAATTATTGCATGTTCTTTACAATTTCCTTTCGTAGACATATAAATAACATATATTATAAGAAGACTACTATGTTATTTATCCAATAGTCTCATTTCATATACATTCTTTTTTTGTCATTCTCTACACTAACTTTCTTCTCACTCATTTTCATTGCATTTCCTTTGTTTTATTAGTATGCTGCAGATGAAAACGGTGATCATTTCCGTTCAAATGAAAATGGATTTTGAAAGGAGTTTGTTCATTTGTCGCTCAATAAAATGTTGAATAATCAAAAACTGTCGGTGTCCGCACAACCGCCTTATGATCCACTCCAAGCTTTTGTGCGCGATAATCATATCGCCCTGTCGGGTTTGGAAGAAGGTCCTTTAGCCGGGTTAACTTTTGGGATTAAAGATGCTTTTGAAATTCTAGGTTCGACCTATAGTATCGGCCATCCTGAATGGCTTAGAACACACGAACCAGCGGAAGCTACGGCGAGTGTAGTGACTAATGTGCTGGAAGCGGGCGCGGATTTAGTCGGAAAGACGGTCTGTGATGAGTTGATGTTTAGTTTGAGTGGAGAAAATTGGCATTACGGTTCGCCTATCAATCCACAAGATCCTAGGCGTTACTGTGGCGGCTCTTCGAGTGGAACAGCCGCGGCGGCCGCGGGTGGTTTAGTCGACTTTGCGATCGGGACCGATTGTTTAGGTTCGATCCGTATTCCCCCTTCCTATACAGGTATTCTCGGGATTCGGGGTTCGATCGGCAGAATCCCTACAGACGGCCAAGCGCCTTACTCTTCTAGTTTAGATTCTTCAGGCTTTGTGGCCAAAGACCCGGAAGTGTTTCAAAAAGTCGCTAACGTGATATTAGGTGAAGATGAAAAAGAGACGCCCTTCAAAAAGTTACTGATTGCCGAAGATAGTTTTAACTGTGTCAGTCAAGAGCTGAAAGACGCCTTAAAACCGGCTGTTGAACACGCAAAAGGTTTCTTCGATGAAGTGGTTTACGCCGACATTAGTGAGGTAGATTTAGAACAGTGGGTCAATACGCTTCAAACCATTCAATCCTATGAAGTGTGGGAAAATTATGGCGGTTGGATTCGAAAATATCGTCCTCGTTTATCGGAAGGTCCAGGGAATCGCTTAGAAGCGGCCTCGCAAATTACGCTAACGGCGTATCGGAAAGCTTTAGCTGAAAGAGAGAAAATTAAAGCGCGCATCGATGAAGTGATCGATGAAGAAACTGTGATGTGTCTTCCTTCTGCCGCTTCGGTAGCGCCTTTAAGAACCAGTACGGAAGCAGAAATCAATGCGTCGCGTTTACAGACCAGTGAATTATTATGTGTCTCCCCTCTTTCTGGAAATCCGCAAATTAGTTTACCTTTAGCAGAATTTGATCAAGTGCCTTTAGGTCTTTCACTCCTCAGCATCAAGAATAGCGACCAGCAACTTGTTCAAAAAGCAGTCCAGATTATGGAAAATTTTGAAAAATAAATTCATTCACTAGAAAGTCGAAAACCTATAAAGTCCCCGTTTTTAAGTGCGGACTTTATAGGTTTTTATTTGCTTTTAATGACAGATAGAAAACTTTCCATTGCACCTCGTCCTAATTTTGAAAACACAAAGAGCGTAAAGCACGGACACTTACAGGCTGCGCTTTTAGTGTTATAGTAAAAGAACAGTTTAGTCTAGGAGGTTATTGTGTGGAAGATCAAATCAGGTTACAAGGGATGCGCGAGAACAACTTAAAAAATACCGATCTCACGCTTCCTAAAAATAAATTGCTTGTCTTTACAGGGATTTCAGGTTCAGGAAAAAGTTCGGTGGTCTTTGATACGATTGCGGCGGAGAGCCAGCGACAGATGGAACAGAATTATTCCCAATATTTGCGTCGCCATATGGAACTCCATGAACGGCCGCAAGCGGATGTGATGAAGCATCTCACTTCGGTGATTGTCATTGAACAGCGGCAAATTCAAGGAAACCAGCGTTCAAATGTCGGCAGTTATATGGATCTAGGACCGTTGATTCGGCTCCTCTACTCTCGCATTGGCGATCCACAGATTGGCGAAGCGATTGACTTTTCTAGTCAAAGTTCTTTCGGGCAGTGTCCGACTTGTTCAGGGAATAAAGAAATTATTACACCTGACCTGCATAAGCTCGTGGATTTTGACAAATCTTTACGCGAGTATGCGGTTCAATTCAAACCCCTCTCCCCATCAGGGTGGCAAGGTCGGTGGATGATGACCGGCGGTATTTTTGATCCCGATACGCCTTTAAAAGATTGGCCGGAAGATAAGTTAAAGCTCTTTCTGTATGGTCCTCCAGAAGGCGAAGAAATGATCATGCCTTTCCGTACTAAAAATGGGGATCATCGTTCTAAATGGGATGGCTTATTGCCGCGTTTCCAACGGCTTTATATTGACCGTGATATTTCCAAATTAAAAGAAGTCGATCAAAGTGATGTGAAAGCCGTCAGCACCACGGAGCCTTGTCCGACTTGTGAAGGAACCGGCTTAAATCCCAAAGTCTTAGCTTCTAAAATTAATGGCCAAAACATTGCCGATATGTACCAAATGGAGCTCTCGGATTTACTCACAGAACTTCAAAAAATTGAAAATCCTTTAGGTACGCCACTCACGAAACAAGCGATTCCGATTGTCGAACAATTGATTCATATGGGCTTAGGCTACTTAAACTTAAACCGCTCGATCGCGACCCTTTCCGGTGGTGAAGCCCAACGACTTAAAATTGCGAGCCATTTAGGATCTAATTTAAATAATTTCACTTATATTTTGGATGAACCGAGCGCAGGTTTGCATCCCGAAGAAGTCGCGCAACTGATCGACACGCTCAACCAGCTCAAAGAACAGTTCAATACGGTGATGGTTGTCGAACATAATTTAGCGATTATGCATGAAGCCGATCAAATTATTGAAATGGGACCGGATGCAGGCGTTGACGGAGGCGAAGTAATTTACCAAGGACCACTAGCGGACATTGCAGACACGCCCACCGCTAAAGCGCTCAATGAAGCTTTGACTTTAAAGGAAGAACCGCGTGAATGGTCAGACACTTATCCGATTCGTCATGCGACGAAAAATAATCTGAAAGATCTCTCGCTTGATGTACCGAAAGAAGTACTGATTACGGTTGCGGGTGTTTCAGGTTCCGGCAAAAGTTCCTTGATGATCAGCGAATTTACGGAACGTTATCCAGAAGCGATTGTCGTCAATCAAAAAGGAATCGGCATTTCCACTCGCTCGACCCTAGCGACTTATATGGGAATTATGGACACAATTCGTGCCACCTTTGCGAAAGCAACCGGACAACCAGCGGGCTTATTCAGTTTCAATTCCCTCGGCGCTTGTCCCGTCTGTGATGGAAAAGGTTATCTGCAGCCAGATGTAGCCTTTGCGGATCCCGTAACCATTCCGTGTGAACACTGTGGCGGCACGCGTTATTCACAAGAAGCTTTGTCTTATACGTATAAAGGCAAAAACATTCATGAAATGTTGGAGTTAACAGTTCAAGAAAGTTTAGAGTATTTCACGAATGAAAGTATTTTAAACCGCGTGCAAGCCTTGATGGATGTGGGACTTGGCTACCTCACGTTAGGACAATCCACCAGTACCCTTTCCGGTGGAGAATTGCAGCGGTTGAAATTAGCCAGTGAATTACAACATGAAGGCGAAGTTTATCTGTTAGACGAACCTTCCCGTGGCCTTCACCCGCAAGATTCCGAACACTTGCTCAAACTCTTTAACCGCTTAGTCGACCAAGGCAACACGGTCATTATGATTGAACACGACCTGCGCTTCTTGGCGAACAGTGACTATGTCATCGAAACAGGACCCGAAGGCGGTAAAAATGGTGGTCATGTTATCTTTGAAGGTACCCCCGAAGAGTTATTAAACCAAAACACCCCCACTTCTAAATGGCTCCAAAAAGCCACCGAAGGGGATTATAAAGCAGAATAAAAAAGTTATTCAACATTCAGTATTCTTACGAGCGTCAGAAGTTCACGATTTTTGCGAACTTCTGGCGTTTTTATTGAGCAAAAAAATAACCTCCTCAGGTCATTACTACCTGGGGAGGTTTGTCAATCTCTATTTATTTTCTATTTTTTCATCAGGTAATTTCAACCAACTACCTAATATATTATTATACTCTTCCGGCTCAAAGGTGTTTTGACCCTTATTAGGGAAGAAAGTCATTTCGCCAAAATAGATTTCGCGGTCAATTTCATAAAGATCGACGCGCACAAAAGGAATATCTTCTGCTAATGTTTCCGCAATTTCGATCATTTTTTCATAATTATAAGGCGGATCCATTGCTTCTGAACTGTTCGGAAAGCTCCCTTCTTCAAGGGGCATTAAGTTCCAGTCTCGATCATAAAAGTTCTGCGAGACTTTTTCATCTGAATTAATATCTGTGAGTACTTGTGTCATCTTCACGGTGCCATTAAAACAGAAAAATTTATAATCTTTGAACTCTTCGTTCGCGCTCTCCATATACTTCTCGGCAATAATACGCGGCTGAACATTTTTGTAGGGCCATTCTCGCCCTTCGTTGAAATAATTATAGTCGAGGGACTGACTCAATGTCTCTTTCGCCGCTTCGCGATCGAAAGATTCCTTATCTTCACAAATGACCACACCGCCTGAATCGTGGGTAGTTTTCAAAACAAATTGTTCTGGTAAGCTGTCCCATTCGATCTCTTCGACTGAATCCCACACATCATAGAGAGGGATTAAATACTCCGCGCCAATCTTTTCTTCCACATATTGACGCACTTCGTATTTATCCACCATCTGCGTATACTCTGGTCTTCGATTGTACAATTTTAACCAGTTCATTTTTTCGTCAAACGTTTTAGGGTTTTCCAAATCCAACGCTTCATTGGTCGCAAAACGATAATCTAATTTTAAAAACGGTCGATCGGGCAAACCGTTTAATAAATCCTTTTTATTTTTAACGATAGATTTCGTTTGACCACTACTCATTAAGAATCCTCTCCTTATTTCATAAAACTTCATTTATTCCTTCGATTTATAATGAGTGTAACACTCGTCTTTAATTCATGCTTGTATTTCGTTTGGGTATTTTTTGGCATTCAAATGAATCGATACCTAAACGATTTATCCCCAAAATTCCAACGTTTTATTTAAAATTTAAGGTATGAAAAACACTTCATTTAAGATTCAATAAATCATAAACAAAGTGTTAATGATAAGTTTTTATTTTACAACCAACGTATTAACGATCTGTAGCCACATCAGCGGCGTCTGCGGATAAATAAGTCAATAAATCGTTAGGATTTACTTCGACCGATATGCCCTTTTTACCAGCACTAAAAAGAATCGTTTCCTTTGAAAAGGCTGATTGATCAATGATAGTCGGCAGTTCTTTCTTCATCCCGATAGGAGAACAACCGCCGTGAACATAGCCAGTCAAAGGGCGAAGTTCTTTTTCTTTAATCATTTCTATATTCTTCTCATCCACTGCCTTCGCCGCTTTTTTCAAGTCCAATTCTCCATTAACAGGCACTAGAAAAACATAATGATCATTCGTTTTTCCTTCAGTAACCAGTGTTTTATACATAATGGCTGATTTATCCTCTTTTGATTCTTTCAAATTGTGCGGTTTGTAAGTAATATCTGCTTCTTCTAATAAACGCATGACATTTGTCTTTTTATTTTTTGCCATATGAATCTCTTTTCTAATCTATGAATTCCTTCTTTCATTATAACGAGAATCGCTCATTTTTGCCAAAATTACATATTTACCTGAATTATTCACTTAAACTATAATAACCTCTATAAACGTTGAGAGCATCATG
>CAJUOQ010000060.1 GCA_910588235.1 uncultured Atopostipes sp.
AGAAATCTATACCAAAAATTCGGGAATTAGTCCCCGAGAACTATTTTACACATACCTTAGTCACAAAAATGGAAGAAGAAGCACAGGAAAGGGGAATTGAGACAGAAATTTGGGCAGTGGCGCAAGATAAAGCAGAAAAAGATATGGAAAAAGCAGATGTTTTATTAATTGGCCCTCAAATGCGTTTCATGAAGAAAAAGTTAAAGAAAGTCGGAGATGAGATTGGAGTTCCAGTAGATTCAATTGATCCGATGGCTTATGGAAGAGTAGATGGAAAAGCTGTGTTGGATACAGCACTTGAGTTATTAGACAATAAGTAGTTTAAATATAAGGAGGAATTTCCGTGGATAGATTCATGGAAGTACTAGAAGATATTCTAATGCCAATAGCTGATAAATTAAATAATAACCTATATTTAACAGCTCTTAGAAACGGTTTTATGGTGGCGCTACCATTAATTATATTTGGTTCAATTTTCGTCGTTATTGCCAACTTTCCGTTTTTGGATCAACTACTTGGTGAAGAAACATTTGCAGCTTATCAAGCTGCTTTAGGGCCAGCTTCAGAAGCAACACTAAGTATTATGGGACTCTTTGTTATTATGGGTATCGGTTATAAGATGGTAGAAGAACGTGGTGGAGAAGCTATTTATGGAGCAGCAGTAGCAATAGGTTCTTTTCTTATTTTAACACCACAAGAAGTTGAAGGAGTCGGAGGAGTAATCCCAACGGGTGCGTTAGGTGCCGAAGGTATGTTTGTAGGTATTTTTACTGCATTTATTGCAGCTGAAATTTATCAATATTTCGTTAGAAAAGACGTAACAATTAAAATGCCGGCAGGAGTGCCAGGAGCTGTTTCGCGGTCATTCAGTTCATTAATTCCAACGTCAATAACATTAACAATATTTTTAGCTATACGTATTATTTTTGGATTTACTAGTTTTAATACCGTTCAAAACTTTGTTTATACGATTATACAAGAGCCGTTAACAGCTCTAGGTAGTGGCTTACCAGCCACGTTAATAGCTGTTCTTTTGATTCAAGTGTTTTGGTTCTTTGGTTTACATGGTCAAATTATAGTGAACTCAGTATTTGATCCCATTTGGTATTCTTTAAATGATCAAAACTTAGCAGCTTTCCAAGCTGGAGAAGAACCTCCAAATATTGTTACAAAACAATTCATTGATACATTCCTAGTCGGTATTGGTGGTACGGGTATGACCTTGGTTGTTGTTATTGCTATTTTATTTATGGCTAAAAGCCAACAGTTGAAACAATTAGGGCAACTAGGAGGACCACCTGGAATTTTTAATGTGAATGAGCCTGTTATTTTTGGATTGCCCATTGTTATGAATCCATTAATTATGATTCCGTGGTTGCTAGCACCTGTCGTCGTTGCAGCTGTAACATATTTTGCTATGTCAACTGGGTTTGTGCCAAAACCAGCTGGAATCATTGTTCCTTGGACGACACCTGTTCTTTTAAGCGGATATCTCGCAACAGGAAACAATATTATGGGAGCTGTGATGCAATTAATAAATATGGGAATTGTCTTTGTTATTTGGCTCCCATTCATTCGATTATTAGATAGACAGTATTTTGGTGAAGAGCAAAGAATGTAAAAAAACGAATAATAAAATAGTTGAATATTCTTAATAGGTATTTTCTTTTCTATTAGGGATTAGTAAGGAGATGGAAGAATGGATGATAGATTGACCGAAATAGCTTTTCAAATTATCTTGTATGCTGGAAATGGTAAATCAAGTGCTATGGAAGCTATTCAAGAAGCAAAAGATGGTCATTTTGAAACGGCAGACAAAAAGATCGAAGAAGCTAACAAAGAATTAAATAAAGCTCATGGATATCAAACAGAATTATTACAAAACGAAGCACAAGGAACAGGTTATGGCTTGAGTGTTATTTTAATACACTCTCAAGATCATTTGATGACATCGATGACTTTGAAAGATTTAGCAGTTGAAATAATAGAACTTCACAAATTAAATCAATAGGAGGATTTCTTTATGTCTTTAGATTATCAATTTCCCAAATCTTTTTGGTGGGGAAGTGCGGCTTCTGCTACTCAAACAGAAGGAAGTAAAAATGGTACATCAGGAGAAACTATTTGGGATGAGTGGTTTAAAGAAGAACCTAATCGATTTTTTGAAGGGGTTGGTCCTGACAAAACTTCTGATTTTTACAACCGATACAAAGAAGATATTAAAAATATGAAGGATATCGGTCACAATACTTTTAGAATGTCGATCTCTTGGGCGCGATTAATTCCTGGTGGAAAAGGAAAAGTTAATCAAGAGGCTGTAGAATTTTACAATGCAGTCATTGATGAGTTACTTGCTAATGATATTGAACCATTTGTTAATCTTTTTCACTTTGATATGCCATTAGAGATGCAAGAAAAAGGTGGATGGGAAAATAGGGAAGTCATTGATGCGTTTGTTACTTATGCTGAAACAGCTTTTGAATTGTTTGCTGATAGAGTTGAAACTTGGTTTACGTTCAACGAGCCAATTGTTCCAGTAGAAGGTGGCTATTTGTATGACTTTCATTATCCAAATGTCATTGACGCAAAAAGAGCGATTCAAGTCGCTTATAATACCATTATTGCTCATGCAAAAGTTGTTGAGTTATATCATAAAAATTATAACAACAAAATAGGCATTATTTTAAATTTAACACCATCTTACCCTAGAAGTAATCATCCAGCTGATCTAAAAGCTTCACGTATTTGTGATTTATTCTTTAATAGAAGTTTTTTAGATCCTACAGTCAAAGGTGAATTTCCTAAAGACTTAGTCACACTCTTAGAAGAGTATGGTCAATTACCTGAAACTAGACAAGGCGATGCTGAATTATTAAAGAATAATACTGTTGATTTACTTGGTGTGAATTATTATCAACCGAGACGTGTGAAAGCAAAAGAACATCTACCTAATCCTTATAGTCCATTCATGCCAGAGTGGTTCTTTGATAATTATGAGATGGCAGGTAGAAAGATGAATCAGTACCGTGGATGGGAAATTTATGAAAAAGGTATTTATGACATAATGATTGATTTAAAAGAAAATTATGGAAATATTGAATCATTTATTTCTGAAAATGGTATGGGTGTTCAAAATGAAGAACGTTTTATAAAAGATGGACGTATTGAAGATGATTACCGTATTGAATTCATTAAGGAACATTTAAAGTGGTTACATCGCGCAATTGAAGAAGGATGTAATGTAAAAGGATATCATTTATGGACTTTTGTAGATAACTGGTCATGGATGAATGCTTATAAAAATAGATATGGATTCTTTTCATTAGATTTAAAAACTCAAGAAAGAACGGCTAAAAAAAGTGCTTTATGGTATGCAGAAGTTTCTAAAAATAATGGATTTAATGATTAGCTAAGTATATTATATAACAAGTAAAGGCGTGCAATAGAACCATTATTGACACGCCTTTACTTGTTAAAAATATTTATAGAGCTTTTGTTCAATGCTTTGAATGGAGAGTAGTTGTTTATATGGACACAAGAAAACGTAATATTTTAAAAGAACTCATGGCTTCAAATACTCCAATTACTGCTGGTTATTTAGGTCAAATTTTAGAAGTATCTTCGAGAACAATTAGAGAAGACATCAAAGATCTAAACCAAATTTTAAGCAAGCATGGTGCTGAGATTAAGTCCACTAGAGGAATAGGCTAT
This sequence comes from uncultured Atopostipes sp., assembly GCA_910588235.1. Classification (GTDB taxonomy): domain Bacteria; phylum Bacillota; class Bacilli; order Lactobacillales; family Carnobacteriaceae_A; genus Atopostipes. The sequence goes on from CAJUOQ010000060.1 coordinate 3,712, forward strand.
GAATTAGAAATTATAGAGACTAAAGATTTTCATTCATTTTTAAGTGACCATTCTCAAAACACTATAGTGGACAATAAATTACCTAATTCTCCAGAAAGTCGGATTGTCTATATCATTAAAAAATTTTTACTATCCGAAAAATATATTAAATTGGAAGATTTAGCGGATGAAATGCATGTTAGTAAATCAACTCTTCAGCTTGACTTAAAAAGCATTCGATCGATTTTAAAAAGTTATAATCTCCAATTGAATAGCTTGCCAAATTATGGTTTAAAAATTGAAGGGAAGGAGTTAAATAGACGATTTGCAATGTCAGAATATGTATTTAATCGAGATCATACCGCTCCCGATTTACTTTGGATTGATCAATTATCTACAATTACTCACTCTGACAAAGAAACGCTAACAAATATATGGCGTTTATTGATTAACAAACTGGATGAAAATAATGTATCTTTGTCAGATATTGCGGTGAATAATTTATTTGTTCATATCGCTATTGCATACAAACGTATTAAAAATGGACATAGTATTAATTTAGTACAAAAAGATTTAAAAGATATTGAGTCACAAAAAGAATATGAAGTAGCTAAAAACATTGTTAAAGAAGTTGAGCAAATTTGGCAAGTAAGTTTTCCTGATATTGAGGTTGCATATATTACTATTCATTTATTAGGTACTAAAATGATTAATGAATCATTGGTTTCGGAGAAAAAAATTGAAAATATAATGGATAATAATATTAAAAGCCTAGCTATAAGTATGGTTGAATCTATCGATGATGAATTAAATTTAGGAATCCAAGGTGACACGGAATTACTCGTTGGTTTGTGTTTACATCTGAAGCCTGCATTGAATCGATACAAGTATGGTATGAATATTAGGAATCCCTTACTTAATGATATTAAAACTAATTATCCTTTAGCGTTTGAAGCAGGATTAATTGCTTCCCTCGTTTTATATGAGAAATTAAATATTACGATAGATGAAAATGAAATCGCTTATTTAGCATTACATATTGGCGCCGCAATAGAACGACAAAAATTAGAACACACCCCTAAGCGTTGCTATATAGTTTGTGCTTCTGGTGTAGGAAGTTCTCAGTTAATTCGTTATCGCATTGAATCGGAATTTCATTCGCAAATCATAGTAGAAGGAGTGACGGAATATTACAGAATCAATGAAATTCCGCTTAATAAAATTGATTTTATTATCAGTACAGTACCTATAAAACATGATTTACCTATTCCTATTATTGAAGTCAATGCTATTTTAAGCGAAAAAGATATTACAAAAGTTGGGGAGTTTGTTGAATCTATCGAAGAAAAAATAGCAGAATATATTCCAAAAGAAAATCTTTTTTTGAATAAGTCTTTCTCTTCAAAAGAAGAAGTTATTGATTTTTTATCTTCAGTGGCTGAATCCAAAGATACTCTGCCTGATAACTACAAAGAAATGATCTATGAAAGAGAAGAAATAGCAACGACTGCTTATGGGAATTTAGTCGCCATACCCCATCCAATCTCGCCTCAATCTACTAAAACTTTTTTAACAATTTGTACCTTAGATAGTCCTATTAATTGGGATGATAGAAAAGTTCAATTTGTATGCTTACTAAATGTTGAAGAAAATAGTAAAGAAAATTTACAAAGAATGTATGGATTATTAGGAAATATCGTAAATGATCCAGAATTGGTACGACAGTTGATAGAGGCTAAAAACTATCAAGAGTTTGTTTCCACAGTTATTAATATAAATGATTAATTGGTGCAATTTTAGGAAAGATCAATCAAAATAAAAGAAAATTCTTTAATCTTTATCCTCTTAATTTAATAAATGAAAGTATTGAAAATAAGCAAAAATAATTCGTAGTGTTGATGGATTTCAGATTCATTGACACCATTTTTATATGATAAAATAAAAAAAGGCCAGTGAACCCCTATAATTAAATCACCACAACATAATTAGGAGGATTCACATGACCTATTCATATTCTATACGAAAAACTATCAGAAAGATGAAATATTATGTTTCGAGAAGAGTTGTTAGAAGAGAGTGTCAAGGGCTTAATATCTATCCAGAACATCAAAAAATGATTAAAAGTCTGACACACAATTTTGAAAAAAATCAATCAGTTGTAAGTCAAATCATCGAGGAATATAATTGAGTTAGATAAAAAAGATAGGAACAATTGTTAATATACTGGAGGTAGAAAAATGCTGAAAAAAAGCGTCTTTTTCACAGCACTTTTCTCAACGATGTTGTTAACTGCTTGTGGGAATATAGAATCAGAAACCAGTGAAAATCCAGATCAACCAGATGAAGAAAATATAGAGGAAGTCGAACCGGACCAAGAAATTGAGGATTCAAGTGAAGCATTGGATGAGGAAGCTACAGACGATTCAGCGCCAAAAGAGGAAAGCGAAGCAACAGATTCATCCGCTGAAAATCATTCGTCTGAACAAGAAACTGATCAAGTACAAGAAGAAGAATATTCTAGTGAAGAAGAAGCCATTGCAGCCGTTGAGGATTACCAAGAATTGGAAGATACCAATGTGGATTTAGGACATGGCATTGAAGGCTTTATCGAAGGAGCAGCTGGCCATCAATATGTCACTTGGAATGAAGGAAATTGGTACTTTGAGCTCGACTTTCCATCGGATCCGCAATATGCCGTCGAAGGCTATGAAAAAGGGGAAGATATGGCAAAAACTATTGTGGATTATTTAGAAGGTAATATGCTTCTACCGCCAGATGCACGTGGTGTTGTTAAAATTCGTGCTTTTGCGGATGATCCGGAAACATTGATTCAATGGCAAGAAGGAACGACTGTCTATAAAATGAATGGAGAAACTCCCGATCCAATAGATACCTTACAAATCGCTGTGGATGTTCAAAATAATCGATAAAAGAACAAAACCTGAACTGCCGCTGTCAAGGAGACAGATAAAAAAGACTGTGCATAATATTGTATGGTCTTTTTTAGTGCTTAAGTAAAAAATACCTCAGCTATAGGAATGGCTAAATCCATCCAAGAAAATTTGTTCGTTATTGAAGCACTCAATGTATTTTTTCATATATACAATAAATCCTGAATTATTCACTTCAAGTAAAATAAGCATAAATTCTCAGTATTTTCTCTA
>CAJUOQ010000061.1 GCA_910588235.1 uncultured Atopostipes sp.
TTAGTCTGTCTACTATTTTTAATTTTCCTAAATAGACTATTTAAAATCCGAAATTATTCATTCAGTTTAACAATTCTGATCTTTTTTATTTAATTTTCTTCAAATATTTTTACAGCTTATTTTTTATCATTGTTTTTCATAGAACTTTTGGAGGTACCCCATTTTCCTTATTTTACCATATTTATCTAGTCTTCCTCTATGAATACTATTTTTTATTCGACTAAATCCCTGCTGTTCTTTTTCTTGACTATCTTTTTCCTATTTTCTATAATAATATACAAACACACGTTCCCTTTAAAACGAATAGGAGCACTGAGATGACTAAAAATGAAACCTTTATTTTACAGATGGATTATTCAAATGAACCCCGGCGGGACATTTTATGTATTGACATTAAGTCCTTCTTTGCCAGTGTTGAAGCTGTCGAGAGACAACAGCATCCACTCCAAGCAAAGATTGTGGTGGTCAGTAAACCCGATAATAACGGCGGGTTAGTTTTAGCAGCTTCTCCTCGTGTGAAAGAACAATATAATATTCGAACAGGAACGCGCATTTATGAAATTCCCAGACAGGCTGATATTGAAATTGTGGAACCACGGATGGCTTTATATTTAGAAAAGAATTTAGCGATTGTGGAGATTTTCAAACGCTATGTGCCTCATTCTGACTTACATATTTATAGCATTGATGAATCTTTTCTAGATGTCACAAAGTCTCAAGAACTTTTTGGGTCTGTCTGGGAAATAGCGACCAACATCCAACAAGCTATTTGGAAAGAATTAAACTTAGTTGCGACGATTGGGATTGGCGACAATCCTCTTCTGGCAAAACTAGCTTTAGATCATCAAGCAAAAACGGATGAACACAATCAATATCAAGCTTATTGGAGTTATGAAAGAGTCCCTGACACCATTTGGCAGATCAAAAAATTATCCAGCTTTTGGGGGATTGGCGCTCGTACGGAAGAAAAATTAAATCATCTAGGTATTTATAACTTATTTGATTTGGCCCAATATGATTTACAGAAAATTAAAACGAAATTTAATGGGTTGGGTGAACAATTGTTCTTTCATGCTCATGGGATTGACCGGACGCTGTTATCTGATCAGTTTGTGGCCAAAGCAAATACTTTTTCAAAAAATCAAATTTTAAACCACGATTATAAAAATCCCGAAGATATCAAAGTTGTTATCCGAGAAATGACGGAAGAAAACGCCCAACGCCTCCGCAAACATTCGCTCACAACAAGTGCAGTAAAACTAACAATCGGCTACTCAAAACATATTGTTCAGTCTGGTTTCAGCCATCAAATGGCTATTTCAGCGACAAGTTCCTCGAAAAAACTTGTCGACTATATGCTCCACTTATTCAGAAACTATTATGAGCCTTATCCAGTGCGAGTCATCAATATTTCCTTTAATAAAATTGTTCCTAAACAAGGGACTCAACTTGATTTGTTTGAACCTTTAGAAGCGGCGCTAAAAGATGAAAAATTAGAAGAAACAGTGGATTTCATTCGTAAAAAGCATGGTTATACTTCTCTGTTACATGCGAGTAGCTTATTGCCTAATAGTATGGCGCTCCAGCGAAGTAAATTATTAGGTGGTCACCAAGCCAATAGCGATAAAAAGGAAGGAGGAAGAGGATGAAAAGGAAAATCATTCATCGAACACCCGATCAACTCGGTTATAAAGATCGTGGAAAAATGAAATGGATGGGGTTAATGCTCTCTGATCATACAGAAGCCCTTACCCAAATGGCTCAACAGGAAGAGAAAATAGAAGTTCAAGCAAAACCTCAACAAACCTTAACTGAAAGAAGTGCGTATTTAAGCCAAGCTTACCTCGCTAAAAAACCGGTAGCGATTCAAGCGAACATTTTACAAAACGGCTCATATTTTAAAGATGTGCATTGTATGGTGGTTGGTTTTTTTGAAGAGACTATATTTTTGAAGTTGAAGAATGGACACATGGTTGAAGCTGCTTTGGCAGAAATTCGAAATATCGAATTTATCGATCCGCATCTTTGGTTTGAGAAATAAAAAAACTCCCTTTGCGAGTTCGTTCACCTGACATACCTTTTGATATGCAAACGACTCTTGGTTAAAAGGGAGTTTCATACACTCAGTTATTTAATGCATTAAGCATTTTTCATTCTCATTTTTTCAATTTCATCGGCAACAAATTGGACTTCCGTTCCGATGATGACTTGAATATGATTAGACCCTGTAATGTTTGTTCCAGGGACATTGGCTTGTTTAATTCGAGCTTCGTCGACTTTATCGATATCATTCACATCGACACGTAAACGAGTGGCACAATAGTTTAGCGTATCTAAGTTTTCAGGTCCACCTAGTCCTTCTAGTATAATTTGTGCTTGCTTTTGGACTTGTGAGCCCTCATTACGTCTAGTGTCGCTAGCGGTGGCTGTCTCGTCCGTCGAATCTTCAATTTCTCCTTCAGCAGGTCCTACTTCTACTCCACGACCTGGTGTTTGGATATCAAATTGAACAATCGCCCAACGGAAACCAAAGTAGTAAATGGCGGCCATAATAATTCCTTGAATTAACAACATATAAGGCATATTCGCAAGGGGTAAGTTAAAGGATAAAATATAGTCAATCAATCCGGCACTAAACCCAAACCCTGCGGTCCAATTGAAGAAAGCTGCAACAAATAAAGAAACACCAGTAAAGAGTGCATGTAATAAATAAAGTTGGGGCGCGATAAACATAAAAGCAAACTCTAAGGGTTCAGTGACTCCTGTTAAGAAAGAAGCGAACCCAGCAGCCAACATTAAGGAAGCTGTTTCAGCTTTTTTGTCTTCATCCGCTAATTGGTACATCGCAAAACCAGCAGCCGGTAAACCAAACATCATTACAGGGAAGAAACCAGCCTGGTACATTCCTGTAACTCCGATTTCTCCAGTTCCTGCCCAAAAGTTTCCGATATCGTTAATTCCCGCCACATCGAACCAAAACACAGAGTTGAGGGCGTGGTGTAAACCAACCGGAATAAGTAGACGGTTAAAGAAGCCATAGAGTCCAGCCCCTAATGCACCCAAACTACTAATCGCTGTACCAAAGGCAACCAAGGCATTATAAACCGGTGGCCAAATAAACATTAAAACAATAGATAGAACTAACATCAACATAGCCGTTAAAATGGGTGGTAAACGACGTCCACTAAAAAACGCTAATGCTTGGGGTAAACGAGTCTGACTGAATCTATTATAAATGCCCGCTGCAAGTGCTCCGACTAAAATTCCAATAAATTGATTCTCAATATTTCCAAAAGCAGCATCTACCGCTTCAACATCAATTCCTTGCAACATTGCTACAGAGTCTGGATTTAACAAGTTCGTTACCACTAAATAACCGACCAAACCACTCAATGCGGAGGCCCCATTATTGTCTTTCGACATTCCTAAGGCGACTCCTACTGCGAATAGAATCGGCATATAGTCAATCAGCGAACCACCTGCTCCAGTTAAGAAGGCAGAAACTGTCCCAGCACCAGCGGCCGTTTCAATCCAATAACCAATCCCTAATAAAATCGCTGCTGCTGGCAAAACTGCTACCGGAAGCATCAATGAACGTCCAATTCTTTGTAAATATGATTTCATTGTCTTTCCTCCTGTATATCAAAATATAAAACGAAATTAGTGCATATAAAAATGACGACTATCCTCCCTTAACGCTTTATTTTAAAGAATTTACCGGTATTTGAAATCGGTTTCACTCTCTATTCGTCAATATTATACCACTTTCGTATATACAGATCAAAAGGATCCGATTAAATATTGTAAAATATTTCATAAATGAGTCTATATTTTTGAAAAAACATTTGAAATAGAATCCTCAAACACTAAAGCATCATCCGGAATGCGAATCGGTGATTTATTAATCGCTACTAAATGATCCCCGTTAAAGTAATGAATAAGTCCAGCCGCTGGATAGACCACCAAAGAAGTCCCGGCAATCATCAACATATCCGCCTCAGAAATATCTTGGACAGCTGCTTGGATCACGCTTTGGTCTAACCCTTCTTCATACAACACAATATCCGGTCGCACAATCGCACCATCATTTGGACAACGAGGAATCCCCTCTTCGTCTAGTTCTAATTCGGAGATCTCATAGCGATTTCCGCATTGGGTACAATAATTTCTCAAAGTTGAGCCGTGTAACTCATGGACCGTCGTACTGCCTGCTTTTTGATGGAGACCATCAATATTCTGTGTCACAATACTGACGTCTTTCCCTTCATCTTCTAAATCTTTTAAAAATATATGGGCTTCGTTCGGCTCAGCCTCTTCAAAAACTAAATTTTCAAAATAATATTTAAAAAATTCTTTAGGATAACGTTTATAGAAAGTATGAGAAATCATTTCTTCCGCTGAGACTTGTGTGCCGCTATCTTGCATATATAAACCTTCTGAAGAACGAAAATCTGGAATTCCACTCTCTGTCGAAACACCCGCTCCTCCAAAAAAGACAATTTTTTGACTATTAACTAATTGTTCTTTTAATTGATCAATTTTATCCACTATAAATCCTCCTCAATATTCTCGCTTTGCTTACAACTCCATCGTAACAAATATAGCGCAGGATTTCATGTTTAGGCCGATGAAGCGTTCGATTTTAGCAAGTACGAGGCAAAATAGTTTATGGTTTAACCGACTATTGGTAAAGTTTAAGTGCTTAGAAAAAGAAAAGGAGGAAAGAAACATGCAGGCTGAAACAATCTTAATTACTGGAGCTGGATCCGGTTTAGGGAAGTTAACGGCTCTAACTTTGGGTAGACTCGGAAAGAAAGTTATAGCAACTACAGAAACAGAACTACAGGCGACTACATTGAAAAATGATGCGGATGCGTTAAACATTCCGTTATTCGTTGAGAAGATTGACATTACAGATCCCATAGATCGAGAAAAAGCTTGGGAATGGGAGATCGATATTCTCGTCAATAACGCAGCGGTCAAAGAAGGTGGCTCCTTGGTGGATATTCCTGAAGAAAACTTCAGAAGACAATATGAAGTGAATGTTTTTGGTACCTTATTATTCACGCAAGGATTCGCACGGAAAATGATTCGAAAAAGAAAAGGACGCATCATTTTCGTCTCTTCTATTTCAGGTTTAATGGTAAATCCTTTTTCAGGTCCTTACGCTTCTTCAAAATTTGCAATTGAAGGGCTAGCGAGCACGATGAGCCAAGAACTAAAGGAGTTTAATGTGGAAGTCGCTACGATTAATCTCGGTCCTTATTTAACTGGCTTTAATGATCGGGAATTCAATACTTGGAAAACGTGGCGAGATGACCCGGCCGAACGAATCTTTAACTATGAAAAACTCGCCTTTCCTTTTAAACAGATGGATCCTGCCAAAGCGGTAGCGCCAATGATTAAAACGATTTTAGGCACAACCAAAATGTATCGAAATATCATCCCTAAATTAATGTTCCCTCTTGTAGAAGCAGTCAACAAGTTCCAATGGATGAAGCGTACAACTTGTCGCCTCGGTAAGCGCCATTTGATGGTCCAACAAGCTTATAAAATGAAACCTGGAAGTGATGGGAAATATATGATCTAAATAGACAAACCCCGCAGCTCTTATTATCTGTGGGGTTTTGTATGTTCAGTTATTCGTCTTTTTTTAATGAGTAGGTAAATATTTTATTATCCTTTACAGCTAACGCTTTACCTGTAACCCCTTGGAGGAGTTCTTTGACCGCTAATGCACCAAAATCCATTCCTAAAATTCGATCTTCTGCCACCGGATTGCCTCCTCTTTGAATATGACCCAAACGTAAAGCATGAAAGGAAAAGTTCGTTTCTTCTTCCATAATTTTTTGAAATGCCTCAGCAGACATAGCGCCTTCAGCAATAACAAACAACTGGTATCTCTTTCCGATCGCTTGTGAATTCTTAATTGCTTGCTCGACTTCTTTGACGTCAAAATCTCCTATTTCAGCAATAATACCCTCCGCATCTAATGCTCTTCCGGATCGTCTGGCAATATCCCCTGACTTTCTTCCCATCACTTCAATCGCATATAAATGCCGGTGACTAGCTGCAGATTGCATAATAATATCAACCGTTTCTACCACATTTCGAATCGCGGTATTAAAACCTAGACAAATTTCTGTCTCTTTAACATCATTATCGATTGTTGCCGGAATGCCGATCGTTAAAAGCCCTAACTCTGATAATTTGAGCGCTCCCCGAAAAGAACCATCGCCTCCGATGATAATCAGTCCATAAATGTTTTCTTCATAGAGTCGCTGGACGACTTGTCGCTGAATATCTGCTTGTAAGAATCGTTGGGAGCGGGCGGAACCAATAAATGTTCCTCCACTACTAACATGAGGTTTCACTTTTCTAGGAGTAAGCTTAAGAAACTGATTATCAATTAAGCCATCAAACCCTTCAAGATAACCTCTGACTTCAATCTCATATTTTCTAGCTTCCTCGACAATCCCGTTAATCGTAGCATTCATCCCTGGTGCATCGCCGCCGCTTGTTAGCAATCCAATTTTTCTCATAACATCCCACCCTTACCACAAATTAATTTAACTTCATTTTAGCATATCTTGTAAACGCTTCATAAAGATAAGATAAAACACCCATCTATTTTTAACATAAACGGGTGTCTTTTTAATCTTTAATTTTCGGAAGATTTTATAATCAAGTTAGTCACCTGAAATAAAAAAAGCCATGTGAAATTC
>CAJUOQ010000062.1 GCA_910588235.1 uncultured Atopostipes sp.
AGACCCCTGCACATTTTGGTTGTATTACTTTGTTTAGTTTTCAAAGATCAATTGTATTCCTTCGCCTCAAGAAATGTTTTAGTGTTTCTCAAGCACGAGATATATCTTATCATCGTCTGTTTAATTTGTCAAACACTTTTTTAAATTCTTTTAAAAAATATTTCCGACTCATTTAAACGACTTTTCCTATATGAAACAGGTATCATCTAAACCATAACTGGTTGATGTATAGATAAAATACTCAATTTCCAAAACGTCGATGTCGATCAACGCTCGGACATATAATTATACATATCCTTCTCAAAGAAGTCAACAACTTTTTGAAAAATACACAACTATTTTTTGGAGCAGTCTAAATTAGTATTGTGCATTATATAGTAGAAACTAGTTTTATTGCTTAATTAATAAGCATTCATTTTTCTTTTATTAAGTAAATAAAAATACTGACTCATCACAGAGTCAGTATTTTTCAAGCGGTATATTTTAAAAACTACTCTACCCTCATAAAAGAAAAGTCAGCCTCTTCTTTTTTCGTAATTAACAATAAACCATCTCCGATGGGTAAAATTGTAGAAATTAAAGCGGGATGATCTAAGACAACATCTAAAAAGGCATTTAATTTTTTATGGATTTTACGAACTCTACGTGGGATCTCTTCTGTGGGTTGTAAAATCGTGCCTCCTTGAAGAACATCGTCGACAGCAAGCACGCCCCCCATTTTCAATATCCGCATACAATCTGGGAAAAAGTCATAGTATTTTGCTTTCGCACTATCCATAAAAATCAAGTCAAAAGTATCTGCTGGTAACTTCGCTAGCCAATCTTCTGCTTGTCCTTCTAATAATTTTACCCGGTTGCTTATACCGAACTTTTCAAAGTTCGCTTCAGCTCGTTCAATCATTTCCGGATTCCGTTCGATCGTTTGAATTCTTGCATCTGAATATTCCGCAAACACACTCGCTGAAAAACCAATAGCTGCTCCTACTTCTAAAATTTCTTTAGGTTTCATTTGATCCAGTAACCAAATAAAATAAGAAACCGTTTCATGCGGAATGACTGGGTTTCGGTTTTCTCGTGCAGTATCTTGAAGATTCTTTAAGTGGCCATTTAATTGTTTTTGCTCTGTTCGTAAAAATTCACGGACATCATTATTTATAACAGGTCGATCCATCATTTCATTTCTTTTGTGCATTTTTTCACTACTTTCTTTTAAATATGTTACAATAATATGTGCAAACCATGAGAAATGTTTGCTATAATATAATTGGAATTTAATTTTTGAGAGGAGAAGTTATATGCTTATAAGAGAATTATCTCTTGCCAAAACTCGTGTTCGAACTGTCCCTGAAACAGTTACGTTAGAAGAAGCTTTAGAATTACTAGAAGAATATGGCTACCGTTGTGTCCCTATTTTAGATGAAACGGGCACCATTTATCGTGGAAACATTTATCGTATGCACATTTACAAACATAAATCAGAAGGAAAAGATATGTCGCTTCCTGTTACTCATTTATTAAAAAACGCAACGAAATATGTTCACACTTACTCTAGTTTCTTCAGTATCTTCTTTATGATTAAAGACTTGCCTTATATTACAGTATTAGATGACAATAATCACTTTTATGGTATTTTAACGCACAGTGCTTTAATTAATCTCTTACAGCAGTCCTGGAAGCTAGATACAGGAAGTTATGTTCTAACGATTGCTGCTGCAGGTGAACGAGGCGATTTAGCGAATATTGCCAAAGCCGTCAATCGTTATAGCGATATTATGAGCTGTATCACTTTAGACGTTGAAGAAGGACCGATCAAACGTGCCATCATGACGTTAGAGCCCGACGCTACAAAAGAAGATGTCGATAAAATCTCTAACTTACTTGATCGTCGTGGCTACGGTGTCATTCAAGTCGAAGATCTACGAGCAAACCACTAAATTTTATTTTAACATAGATTAACGAGTGATCGACGACATTCTTTGCATGTGATCACTCTTTAAATACAAATAAAAGATGGCTTTAGTCCTTGAATCATTCAAGAAACTAAAGCCATCTTTTTTAACACCTGTTAAACTTTTACTTTGCAGCATCGGTGACACTTTTTGCGACTGTTTCTGCTACATCGGGATTAAATACATCAGGGATAATGTTTTCTGGTGTTAACTCTTCTTCAGATAGAACAGCAGCAATCCCTTTAGCGGCTGCATTTTGCATATCATCTGTAATATCAGCAGCGCGAGCATCAAGAGCACCTCGGAAAATACCTGGGAAAGCTAAAACGTTATTAATTTGATTTGGAAAATCACTTCGTCCGGTTGCTACAATATAAGCCCCTGCTTCTTTCGCTTCATCTGGTTGAATTTCAGGATCAGGATTAGCCATCGCAAAAATAATAGGTTTTTCATTCATCGTTTGAACCCATTCTTTTTTCAAGACATTTGGTGCAGATACTCCTACGAACACATCTGCATCCTTGACTGCTTCTTCTAAATCTCCTGTAATATTTTCTTGATTTGTAAGTTCGGCAATTTCTTTGTGACGCTCTTCTAGATCTGGATCATCCGCAGAAATAATACCATCGATATCCACCACTAATAAATCTTTCACACCAGCAGATAATAATCGTTTAGAGATAGCAACACCCGCTGCTCCTCCACCATTAACAACAACTTTAACTTCATCCATTTTTTTGTCTGATAATTTCAGTGCATTATATAATGCTGCCAGAACAACAATACCAGTTCCGTGTTGGTCATCGTGAAATACAGGGATATCTAAGGTTTCTTTTAGTCTTCTTTCAATTTCAAAACAGCGTGGTGCACTAATATCTTCCAAGTTGATTCCCCCAAAAGATGGCGCAATCGCCTGGATATGGGAGACAATTTCATCTGTGTCCTGTGTATCTAATGAGATAGGAATAGCATTTACATTGGCAAAGCGTTTAAATAAAGCTGCTTTTCCTTCCATTACTGGAATAGCTGCTTCAGGCCCAATATTTCCTAAACCAAGAACCGCCGAACCATCGGTCACAACTGCAACAAGGTTTCTTTTGCTTGTATATTTATAGACATCTTCTTTATTTTCAGCAATGGCTGAACTCACAGCGGCTACTCCCGGTGTATAAGCGATCGCTAACTCTTCCATGTTATCAATAGGAACGGTTGAGTTCACTTCGATTTTCCCCGCATTTTCTTCATTAATCTTCAGTGCTTCTTTTTTGACATCTACCATTATGCATTCTCCTCTTTCTTTTTTTAATTCTTTTATAAATTATTTTAGCCGAATATTCTCATCATCATAATCATTAAACTAATTGTAATAGCTCCTCCAATACGAGTAGCTACTTGTGCGAAGGGCATCATTTCCTGACGATTGGCTGTTGATAAGACCGCGACATTCCCTGTTCCTCCCATTGCAGATTGATTTAAGGAAAGAATCGACGCTTCCACTGGATACATATTAACAAAACGTGACACTACGTACCCGGTCGCTCCTAATGTGAGAACAACCGATAAAATAACAAGTAAGTATTGCCAAGATAACATCGCAAGAACATCTTCCAATGTTAAATAGATAATCCCTAAACCGACCATTAAAGGAGCGGTGAAGTTCGTCGAAATAAAACTGTTTAAATGTTTAGCTCCCATTTCTACTTCTCCTGGCAATACTTGGAAGTATTTAAGCGCGGTTGCGGTAAAGATCACGATAACAGCTGCTGGAAGTCCAATAATATCTTCAAAGAAAGTACCACCAATGTATAAAGTAACCAGCAAGAACAAACCGATGCCTAACAGTTCATAACTAAGAGGTAAATTCATTTTTTCACTGTCCTCGTTTAAATCAAGGCCAGTACCCGAGCGGACCAAGGTTCCTTCACCTGTTAGTGTCGGTTGTTTATCTCCTAATCGATTCAACATTGCTGCCCCTGCGATGGAAAAGAAATTCGCTAAAATCGAAGCTGGCGCTAAAATCGCAATTAATTCCCCATAATCCATGCCAGTAATTGCACTATATCCGAGTCCTAGAGGTAAAACACCGCCTCCAATTCCACCAGCCATTGTTGGTGTGACAATATAGAACAATGTGTTTTTAAAGCCTAAACCTAAGGCCCAACCCACTAGGGAAGGAAGAAGTAAAGCCAGCACTAATCCGATCATCATTGGTAAAACCATCCGTGCAAAGCCTTGGACCAGAACGTTTCGGTTCATCCCCAAAATACTTCCTGCTACTAGCGCGAAAACATATAAATCTAAAAAATTGGCTTCACTCATCAGCATTTCGACTGCAGCCAGTGAATTTTGCGGAAGTAAATTAAATAATACCAAGACTGCTGGAACAATCATGGAGAGAATGGTGGAACCACCAAATTTATTTAGACCAGGGATCGCATCTCCGATCGCTCCTAATAACCATCCTAACACCATAATAATCCCAAAGCCGCCCATCATATCTATCGGGATTGTTTCCGTATACATAGCTATAAAAATAATAATGGCAAACACAAGATATATAGGGAGCGAAACCACTCCAATTTTCTTCTCTTTTATTCTTTCCCAAAAGCTTTCTTCTGGATGCTCATGGGTCATGCTCTGTTTTTTCGACATTTACCACTGAGGCCTCCTCTTTCAAAATTTTCTTTCCTTTATGTTCACCTATAGTTTATCGCATATATTTCTCCCTACAATATTTTTTAATTAATTTAAGTCTTAATTAAACTAATTTAAATGGTAAAGTAGAGATAGGAATTTTTATTTTGAAGGAAAGTAGAGAGATTATGGTAAAATTTTGGGAAAACCAGCGCTTATTATTTAAACTGATTACAATTGTACTTATCAGTATTTTAATGACTTTAATTGTGTTGTATTTGTTACTGACACAGAGAATGGCCACCATCACACAAGAAGATGAAGCGGAATACTTACTAAAAATGGGCCGTCATATCGCACAGAATGAAGTCGTCATTCAGGCCACTGAACAAAAAGAAACTCATACTGACCTTAATCAATACACCGATACGATTAATGAAAATTTTGATTTAGATTATACCGTGATTATGACCCTGGACAGTACCCGTCTTACACATCCAGATGATGATTTAATCAACCAACCTTTCCAAGGCAACGATCAATATGAAGTGTTCGAAGGAAAAGAATATACTTCGATTGGTGAGGGAACTTTGGGGCATTCACTACGTTCATTTGTTCCGATTTATAATCCACAGAACGAAGTTATTGGAGCAGTTTCCATTGGTGTAACGATTCAAAATCTTGATCAAATCATGAAAAGAAATAGACAGCCTCTTACACTCGCTTTTGGTATTAGTCTTATCATCGGTCTAAGTCTGGCTGCTCTTGTGGCTTATTCTTTGAAGAAACAAATGCTGGATATGGAACCTCAAGAAATTGCCCGCGTTTTAGAAGAAAGAAATGCGATGATGGAGTATGCAGTGGATGCTGTATTTTTAACGAACACTGATCAAAAAATCATTTTGAAAAATAAAGAAGCTGCAAATCAATTTAATCTAAGTAAAAAGAAGGAAGCTCCTCAAGATATTTACACAGTGCTCCCTTTTCTAAAAGGGGAAGAATTAACTTCTAACTCGAATGAGCAAATTTACTCGTATCAAGGAAAAGAATATATCGTCTCCTATGCACCTGTCCTCGTCAATAATCAGAAAGTAGGAAGTGTTTTTACTTTGCGTGATGCGACTGAACTGCATATGCTCACTAGTCAGCTTTATTCGACTTTCGAATATGCACATACGCTAGAAGCACAATCACACGATTTTTTAAATAAATTACATGTGATTTATGGCCTTACGGACTTACAAGAATATGAGGAGTTAGAAGCCTATTTGGAAGATTTAATTGAACCTGAACAAGAATTTTCAAAACGAGTGGCTTACCTCATTCATAATCCAGCGATTGCAGGATTTTTAGTCGGTGAACGTCGTAAATTTTCTGAAAATCAATTACCTTTTACGATTGAAGTTTACCCAGATATTCCCGCAACCGCAGATTTTCATTTTACACAAGCTTGGATTCAAAAATTAAGTTTGATCAATAAATTGTTATTAGAAACGTCGCAACTCACAGAAGTTCATCTAGAGCTAGGCTATTTTAATGAGAAAATATTAACGACTTATAAAATACGAGGGAAAACAGAAGAAATTATCGAACAATTAAAAAATACAGGGTACAAAGAAGCCATTAAAGAATATGGCAGCGGTTGGCTAACCATTTATTTTGAAAAAGATTACCAAAAAGAAACAGAGAGTCTGCCCGAAAACTAAAAAAAGATTCATATTTAATGAAGGAGAACGATTCATGACTTATTCGGTATTAATTGTAGAAGATGACGCTATGGTCTCCTCGATCAATAAACGATACGTGGAAAGAATCCCAGAGTTTAAAGTGACAGGAGTTGCAGCTTCTGTTAAAGAAGCTATAAACCTGAATTATTCACTTAAACTATAATAACCTCTATAAACGTTGAGAGCATCAT
>CAJUOQ010000063.1 GCA_910588235.1 uncultured Atopostipes sp.
ATTAGTCAAACTCAAAAACAAGGAAATTCAGGACATTTTCATTTGTGATTGACAGTCAAACGCCTAAGTTCGCTTGCTTTTAATAAAATTCATAAGAACCAAAAGTTGTTCCCACGAGTTCTTCCAACATTTTATGTATTTTCCTCAAGTCTTCTTCATTATTTCCCGTTGTAAAACGCTGTTCGCCTCCTATATTGTACAGAATCGAGGCGTTCTTTAAATAAAGCGGCAACGTATCTTTTTCATTTTGAGGCCAAGTGCAAAAGTCCATTGCCTTTAAAGCTTCTTTAAAATTTCGCACTTTGCTTCTTCTTAACTTGCCTTGGGTTTCAGCTCCGAGTAATTGACCGTATAAATCGGTTGTTTCCATCCGGTACTCTCGCTGTTCGAAATCAATTCCTACATCCACAATACTATCTTCGGTTTGTTTCACTGTAAAAAGTAAATACTCAATGGCTTCTTCATTCATTTTTTCCACCTACTTATAAATTTTTCATAAATTCATCAGCATCTACAATCGCTCGTTTATGTTGTCCTTCACCGATTAATTCTTCTCCTTGGTAAGCTTTTACCTCATAAAATAAAATGGTCTTCTTTTGTTCTGTCAAATGAGCAGTTACCCGGACTGTTTTTCCTAACGGCGTGCCTTTTAAATGTTGAACATTGACTTCAATCCCTACTGTTGTTTGATGGGACGCTAAGTCAGGTTCCACGACTTCTTTTGCTACAACTTCCATAAAGCCAATCATCGAAGGGGTAGATAGCACATCTAGGCCCCCTGATCCTACTTGCTTTGCGGAATGTTTTTCTTCCACTATAAATTCTTTTTCTAGCATTTTTGGCTCCTTTCGCTTCTTATTTAAACCTATTCTAACAAACATTTTTTAAAATGATTTCTATTAGCTATTCTTTATTTTTAAATAGCAAAAACGCCGATCCTATATTTAGATCGACGTTCTTTTTATATTATATACCTATAATAACTAATTTAAAACACGGACTCTTACATTACGACGGCCCCAGCTTAATGCTTGGCTAACAGATGAGAAGTGGATATCAATGATGTTCCCATTAATCGCACTACCTGTATCTCCGGCCACGAAAACGCCTTGTCCTTCTACTTCAACTAAACTATTTAGTGGGATGACGCTAGGATCTACTGCAATAACTCTTGGGTTTACTCGTAAATCGATCCCTGTTGCTGTATGCGTACTTAATCCAGGTTCTTCTGTTGAATAACCTGTAGCTTGTACAGAAATCCAGTCTCCTGCTGAGTTTGACTCAGTGGTTTGTGTTTCTTTACTTGAAGTATTTGATTTCTTTGTTTCGTTTGTATTGTTTGCTTTCCCTGACTTTTCAGAGCTATCTGAACTTTTTTCTTCTTTCGGTTCTTCTTTCGGTTCTTCTTTTGCACTACTTACTTTACTTGAGACAACTTTAACTGGCGTTTCTTTTTCTTGAGCAGGTTCTTCTTTTTCTTCTGCTACTTCTGCGTTTTCAGCTTCTTTCGCTTTTTGTGCTTCAGCTGCTTCAGCTTCTGCTTCTTTTTGTGCGACACGGCGACGTTCCGCTTCCTCTTCCTCAGCAATACGACGTAGTTCGCTTGCTTCTTCTGAATTTAATTGTTCCAGTTCTTCTTGATTCGCTGCTAATGTTTTACTTAATTCAGCCGTCTTAGCATCTAATGTTTCTTTTTGCGCCACTGTCTTTTCTTGTTTCGCATCTAATTCTTCTTGATTCGCGACTAATTTTTCTTTTAAGTCATCTAGTTTTTCTTGTTCTGCTTGTGCTTCAACTAAACGCTCTTCACTGGCATCTGTTAATAGTGAAGCGGAATAAATTGCGTTTAATAATTCAGTTAAACTTTCCGCTTGCAGGACGCTAAGTACAATATTTTGATTCACTTCGCTTTTTTGCATCGCTTTTAATTGCTCAGCTGTATATTCATAGCGATCGTTCACCAAAATTTCTTGTTCTTCAATGTCTTGTTCTGTATGAGTGATCGTCTCTTCATGTTCTTCGAGCTCTTTATTCAATTGTTCTAATGCGCCTGAAATTTCGCTAACTTCTTCTAAGCCTTCGCTAACTTCTGCTTGTAATTGAGTCACTTCTTCTTCAACTTGGTTCTTTTTGCTTTGAATGTTTTCCAATGAGCTTGCTGAAACTGTTGGAATAACTAAAAATTGTGTCATCACAAATGAAATAGCCACAATCCTTTTTATCCATTTATTCATATGCTTTTAGGAATCCTTTCTGTTAATAACGTTTTTTATTTTTATATTTATAATTGCTTGGAAGACCTCTTGGTCATCCGCTCATAGTATTCTATACTCTATAAACCATTTTTTCATTGCAATTCATTTACTTTTTGGTTTCAAAATCGTAATGTTTGTAACATTTTCCGTAATATTCTTGGAATTTGTAATCTAAAGCACTTTTTATTACTTTTTTAAGCAGCGAGTCATTCTTTAGACAATTCTAGCCAGCATTTAGTATGATTAAATAAACGAAAAAGCTAAGAAAAATATAGAAATGGGCGGTTTATAATGAAAAAACAAGCAGATATAGAAAGAATAGCTTTAATTGATATCGGCTCCAATACAGTTCGCTTAGTCATTTTTAACGTCGAAACGGATGCCTATTACGGTATCCATGAATTACAAAATATAAAGGTCTCTGCACGCCTCGTTCAATATATTGAAAATGGAAAAATGAATGCAAAAGGAATACAGATTTTAACGGATTTAGTCGCTAATTATCTGAAAATTATTGCCCAATATCAGGTAAAGCGTCTAATCACTGTCGCTACTGCTGCTGTCCGAAATTCAGAAAATGTCCAAGAAATTGTCGATCACGTTTACCATAAGACCGGTCTCAATATCCGTGTGCTCTCGGACGAAGAGGAAGCTTATTATGGAAACTATGCGATTCGATATACTTTCGATGTCTACGATGGACTTTCAGTCGATATTGGAGGCGGTAGTACGGAAGTGACTCTCTTTAAAAATAAAGAGATCGTTAAAACACATAGTTTTCCTTTTGGGGCGGTTAGTCTGACGAGACAATTTTTCGAAGGAAAAAAACACTCAGATCCAGAGGCAATTAAAGCCACCAGAAAATGGATCAAACAACAATTTCAGAAGGTCGATTGGTTGAAAGGAGCTAAGGTCCCCTTGATCGGGATCGGAGGTTCCGCGCGTAATATTGCTGAAGTGTATCAATTACAAAATAACTATCCGCTAGCTGGGATGCATGGCTACTCGATGCAACCTAAGTGGGTAGATGAAACATTAAAGACATTTACAACGCTTAGCTACGATAAATTAGATTCTCTAGATGGTTTAAGTAAAGACCGTAAAGATACCATTGTGTCTGCAACGATCGTCTTTCAACAACTTTTAAACGTGATAGATGCACCTGTTTTTCTTTTATCTCGTTTTGGTTTACGGGAAGGCTTATTGATTCATTATTTAAACGAGCACGAAAATGAACCGTATAGTTTATATAGTGTGCCACAACAAACCGTTATCCGTCTCTCTGCCCAGTATAATATTCAAGAAATTGCCACGAATCAACGCATTACGATTTCGGATATGTTACTGGATCAGTTAGAAAAAAACGATCTGCTGACAGTAGATGCAGAGCATCTACAATGGATGTATTATGGGGCTACGCTTTATATGTTAGGCAGTTTTATTGAAAGTGATTCAAGCTCTCAGCATACCTTTTATATCATTTCCAATACAAATATCCCGGGGTTTGACCACCCGGATCGTGCTCGCTTAGCTTTACTCGCTAGTTATAAAAACCGTTCATTATATAAACAGTACTTACGCGTGCTTGACGACTGGTTTTCAGAAGAAGAAGAAACTTTATTGCTAAAGCTTGGCAGTATTATAAAATTTGCGGAGGCTTTAAATGATTCGCACGTTAATACCATCCAAAATATCGCTCTCGAGAAAAATACGACCAAAGGTTATGACTTAACGATCACTTATTCAGGTGAGATTGTCTCAGAACAATTTCAAGCTGAAAAACAACGTAACCATTTTGAGCGGGCGGTTGGAGATCATGTTAATATTTATTTTCAAACAGCTAATGCATCCAATTAAAGGAATTTATGGAGGGACCATTATGGAAGAAAAACAAATCGACTTATCAGCTCCTGCCTATTATCAAAACCGAGAAATTTCTTGGTTAGATTTCAATGAACGAGTCATTGAAGAAGCGATAGATGATCGCAATCCCTTATTAGAACAAATCAATTTTCTTGCGATTGGAAGTTCGAATCTGGATGAATTTATTCAAGTGCGGGTTGCTGGTTTACAAGTACAAGATGAATTAGGGATCCGAGAAAGAGATTCTAAAAAAAGCTGGCTCCCGAAAAAACAATTGCAAGAAATTACCAAGAAAAATCGGGCGATTGTCCAGCGACAATATAAACTCTACCAACAAAAAATGACTGAAATTGAAAAGTTAGGCTATAAAGTCGAACAAATCGAGCAACTTACACAAGTACAACAAAATGAAGTGAGAGAAATTTTCGATAAGCAAATTAAACCTGCACTTACTCCCTATGGTGTAGATGCTTACCGCCCTTTTCCTCATTTGCATGATGGTACTATACAGATTTTTGTCCATTTAGAAAAAGAAGGGAAACCATACGCAGCAATTATTCCTGTTTCGCCACTGCTTGATCGTTATCACCTCTTAGAAGCCGAAACCGAGGACACGCGCCCTCTTATTTTTGTGGAAGAAATCGTTGAATATTATTTAAGCGAGCTGTTTTTGGGCTATACCGTTCTCGATACCTTTACTTTTCGAGTGACCCGAAATGCCGACTTAGAAATCCAAGAAGAAGGCGCCGAAGACTTACTGCGTGTGATCGAGGATTATATCGAACGCCGTAAAAATGGGATGGCAGTTCGCCTTGAAGTAGATACGCGTCAGGCACCTCATAATTTAGAAGAAGATATCCTTTTCCTTATCGAGAAGTTAGATCTCACAAAAAATGATATTTATTATTTAGATGGTCCACTCGACCTCACTTATCTCACGACTTTACGCGATGAATTAGGAGCGATTTATCCTGATTTACTATACAAACCATTTAATCCTTATTACCCAGAAGTTTTAAATGATCGTTCCATCATTGAAGTACTGGATCAGCAAGATCTTTACTTACATCATCCTTATGATTCTTTTAAACCGATTGTAGAGTTTGTCCAAGAAGCGGCATCCAATAAAAACACCGTTTCCATTAAAATGACGCTTTACCGAGTCAGTGAAGATTCCCAGTTAGTCAAATCCTTAATCAATGCCGCCGAGTCTGGTATCCAAGTTACGGTCCTAATGGAATTAAAAGCTCGTTTTGATGAAGAAAACAACGTCATTTTAGCTAAAAAATTAGAAGATGCGGGTGTCCACATTTTATATGGGGTGCGCGAATTAAAAACCCATAGTAAGATCACTTTGGTGACGAAAAAAGTAGGCAAAGGATTTAAACGTTATGTGCATTTAGGCACCGGAAACTATCACGAAAAAACCGCCAAACAATACACGGATATGGGTATCTTAACTTCCGATGAACGCTTGGGACAAGATGCCACCGACTTTTTCAATTATTTAAGTGGCTATTCGCAACAACCGGATTATAGATATTTAGATGTTTCGCCTCTCAAAATGCGAGATGCTTTTATCGCGCGCATTGACAATGAAATAAACATGCAAAAAGAACACGGAAATGGACACTTCATCGCTAAGATGAATGCTTTAACAGACAAAATATTAATCGAAAAGATGTATGAAGCCAGTCGAGCAGGTGTAAAAATCGAATTAATCATTCGGGGGATTTGTTGCCTGATTCCCGGTCTTCCTGAGGTGAGTGAAAATATTACTGTGCGCAGTATTGTGGGTCGATTTTTAGAACATAGTCGTATTTATTATTTTTATAACAATGGAGAGGAAGACTTATACTTAGCTTCTGCCGATATGATGACTCGAAACATGGTCTATCGCGTCGAAATTGCTTTTCCTGTTTTATCTGAACGTATCAAACAGATCATCATTGATACGCTCTACCTCTTTTTAAAAGACAACACTAAAGCATGGCTCTTGCAAAAGGATGAAACCTATAAAAAAGTCACCCCGGGTAAACAAAAACCAGTCGGTGCTCAGCTAGAACTCACAAGACTGTCCGATCAAGAAGAAGCATATCATCAAAAGCAAAACGGATCTTAAAGCAGTCATTTTATCTTTAAACTCTTAAAAGTTTAGAGATCTTTGCGTATGTGTAAAATAGTTCTCGGGGACTAATTCCCGAATTTTTGGTATAGATTTC
>CAJUOQ010000064.1 GCA_910588235.1 uncultured Atopostipes sp.
TAATGCGTAATTTTTACAACTTTCTTTGTTCGATTGGTTTGACAGACGCTTTTGGATACAAAAAAAGCACTCATCCTACTAAAGGACGAATGCTTTTCAATCGCGGTACCACCTAAATTATATAAAGGAAGCTATCTCCTTTATATCTCTTTACGGCAAATCTAATGGCTTGCCCACCAAACAATCTGTTCGCTCCCAAGCTACCTTCTGGTTTCCTTTATAAGGGTCTTCCACCAATGCCCTCTCTCTGGAATAAATAAAAACCATACTCTTCTTGTTCAACGCTTTAATGAGTTTATTTCATTTGTTTTTTCTAAAGTTCATTTTACCATTTTTTTCAAAAATATCAACTGTTTGCCCGCCCCAATGACAGGCGTTTTTCATTTCGACGCAATAAAAAATTAGAGTAACCCTTCAAACAGCTCTTCTTCTTGCTCTAAAGCAGATGTTTCCGGACCGATTGTTTCAATTTTGAGTCCGTCCATCGCGCGTTTGATTAAACCGTCCACATCGAGTGCTTTTTCATATTCGATGACTCTTTCAGCATCCGGTTTTGTTTTCGGACGCGGCGGTGTAAAGATTGTACAGCAATCTTCATACGGCAAGACCGATAGATCAAAGGTATCAATTTTTTGCGCGATCTCCACAATTTCCGTCTTATCCATCGCGACCAATGGACGTAAAATCGGTGTTGAAGTGACTTCGTTGATCGCATACATACTTTCCAGTGTTTGCGAAGCGACTTGTCCTAATGACTCTCCGTTCATAATCGCCAAACCTTTTCGTTGTTCACGAATTAAGTCGGTTAGAATCATCATCATACGACGGGTTACGGTCATGATGTAACCTTCTGGAATTTCTTTTTTGATCTGTTCCTGAATTTCAGTGAAAGGTACATCAATAAATGTCACCTTACCACTATAACGAGCCAATTTCGCGGCTAAATCTTTCGCTTTTTGTAAAGCTTGTGGACTCGTGTAAGGGGGACTCGCAAAGTGAACAGCCTCCACATCGATGCCTCGTTTCATGGATAAATAACCAGCAACCGGAGAATCAATCCCACCAGAAAGCATCAGCATTCCTTTACCTGCCGTTCCTACCGGTAAGCCACCAGGACCTTGAATAGTTGCAACCGATAGATAAATACCATCCGCGCGCACTTCTGTCCGAACCGTTAAATCGGGCTCATCCATTTTAACTTCTAACTCGGGAAAGGCTTCAGCAACCGCCGCACCTAACATGCGGTTTAAGTCCATCGTATCATATTCAAATTCATGGTCCGCACGTTTCGTATTAATCTTAAAGCTTTTACCCGCTTCCACGAATGGACGGACAATTTCAATCGCCCCTTTTTCAGCGGCCGCTAATGATTTTTCAACTTGTAGTACGGGAGACATCGTTTGGATCCCAAAGATATCTTTTAAGCGTTCGATCACGTCATCTGCTGACTCCCCATTTAATTCGACATACATCCGATCCCGGAACCAGCTTGTTTCTGCTTGAGGAAAGGATCCTGCTAACGCGTTCTTCACATTACGACCGAGCGTATCGATGAAAAAGTTAATATTTTTTCCTTTTGTCGACAGCTCTCCGTAACGAATCATAATTTGTGTTGGTTTCATTTGTCTCTTCACTCCTCTTTCATTTCAAACATTATGCATTAATGACTTCAAATTTTTCTAAAACTTCCGCAAAAGCTCTGATAAATTCATCCACTTCTGCTTCCGTGTTGGTCGCTGAAAAGCTGACTCGATTCGCTGTTTCTGCGACCTTTTTTTCAACACCCATCGCACTTAACGTGCTGGATTCAGCATCCGTGGCGCGACTGGAACAGGCACTGGTTGTTGAAATATAGATCTCATACTCTTCTAAAGCATGCACGGTCACTTCCCCGCGAATACCAGTAATCCCAAAACATAAAATATGCGGCGCTGGATTTGTAGGAGAAAAAATCGTTACTTTCTCCTGTTGTTCTAAATACTTCCGCAATTTATTTTGAAGTTTTCTTAAATGAGCTTGCTTCTGCGCTTGCTCTTCGAACACCAGACGGACGGCCCGGGCCATCGCTGCGATAGCCGGTAAGTTTTCCGTCCCACTACGCATATTTTTTTCCTGGCCTCCGCCTGTAAGTAAAGGCGCTAATTGTCGACCTTCTTTCAGATAGATAAAGCCGATGCCTCGAGGGGCTTTAAATTTATGCCCCGAGAATACCGCAATATCTACTCGGCTCTCTGGCCCTAAATGAAGATCGGTCAGACCTAATGCTTGGACCGCATCCACATGAAAATGAATATTGGGATAGTCCGTGAGCACTGCACCAATCTCTTCGATCGGTTGGAGACTTCCTACTTCATTATTGACCGCCATAATCGAAACTAAAACCGTATCTTCTCGCAGGGCTTCTTTTAAATCTTCAACCGAGATGATTCCTTGCTCGTCGACAGGTAAATAAGTCACTTCCCAACCTAAATCTTCCAGCTGTTTCATCGTTTCATAAACCGCTGGGTGTTCGACACTGGAAGTAATAATGTGCTTACCAAAACGAGCTTTTTCGATGGCCGTTCCTTTAATCGCCCAATTATCGCCTTCCGTTCCGCCACTTGTAAAATAAATTTCATCGGCCTTGACCCCAAGCGTCTGCGCGATTTGGACCCGCGCTTGTTGGAGTAATTTTGTGGGATTATCCCCTAGTTGGTGCAGACTCGAAGGATTTCCGAAATAGTTTTCACTTACTTTTTGATAAGTTTCTAAAACAGAAGGATCAATGGGAGTTGTTGCACTATTATCAAAATAAATCATTTTATCCACTTTCCTTTAATCTCTAAGTTCAGTTGTTTATTGTAACATGAATCGCATCACTTCTGTAAAACAGTTCAAACAATCACTCTATTTTTACATAAAAGAAGCTAGGATAAAAGCCAAACCGCTCAAGCGTTCTGTAAACAACGCTTTTTAGAGAGGTGGTCTATCCCAGCTAAAATTTTAATTTTCTTGTTGGTTTTCTTCTTCATACGTTTGCACGATTTCTTCATAAACACCCGGTGCGACATTTTCTAGTTTCTCACGCACTAAACGAAGCGCCGTTTCATAGTCATAATCATCATTAAAGAGAGATTCACTATAACGAATTGTCTCTAAGATGCCTTTATGGGAGTCTTTATAGCGGTATAAACGCTGTGAAACACGTTCGGTCAGTTCCACTTGTCGAATCACTTCTTCAGTCATTTCTTCGAGTTGAGCGACATCTTCTGCGCAAATCTGATGCAGTTGTCGAATGTCCACCAGTTGAATCTTAGGACGAGAGAGTTCAGCCGCTAGCTGTTCCACTCGATCGGTCGTTGAGAAAAATAGTTCCAGATAATCGTCCGGTAAGCCTGGTAGGCGTTCATTTTCGATCCGTCTTTTCATACTATACATGGCTTCTTCCATCGCCAACATCCCGTCACGAAGTTCTAACTCTTCCGCGCGATAATCTTCTAAATAGTCTAAGATCTGATTATATTTTTCATTATAATAATCGAGACGATCAAACAACTCTTGTAACTGATGATGAGCCACAGAGAAAGGAAGCGCTGGATGCTTCACACGGTCTTCAATCACATCATAGTCTTCACGTGCTTCCTTGACTTGTTCGTCTAACTCTTCCACCTTTTCTTCTTCCTGATGGTTTAAAATATAACTTTGCGCAATGCGGTTCACATTGATCGCTAAGCGTCGAGACTCGTCCGCTAAGTAGTAAATAGCTTTTTTAGTATCTTCTAGTAAAGCCAAGACTTTTGGTTTTGCTTCGATTTCGACTTCCATTTTTTGATACAATTTCTCAATCTCGAGCGCTAATGCATCGGCTTCTTTTTTCGCTTGGTCTAATTCCAAGGCACGAATACTTTCGTAAATGTGTTTGCGCTCTTGTTCAAGCGCTTGAATATCGGCTTCAATAGTATCATCGGGGAATAAGTAACCCGCCGCCATCATCTCTTCATAACCATTGGCTAAATCTTCCAGATCTTTCACGTAAGTTTCATCGACTAAATCTAAAATAGGTGGAACTTTATCCATTTGCTGTTCCGTCTCTTCGATATCCTCACTTAAGCTCTGCACGACCGCTTTCGCTTCTTCG
The DNA here is from genome assembly GCA_910588235.1 of uncultured Atopostipes sp. GTDB lineage: Bacteria > Bacillota > Bacilli > Lactobacillales > Carnobacteriaceae_A > Atopostipes. The sequence continues at coordinate 4,118 of CAJUOQ010000064.1, forward strand.
TGGTCTCCGGAAACCGTATATTCAGAAAACTCTGTAAAATCATCTTCCATTAAACGTAACTTATGTTCAAAACTTTCGGACGCCGGTCCGAACGAAAAACTATAAGCCAGTAAAGATTTGCGGACTTCATGATATCTTTTCTTAATCGCATCAATTTTTTCTAAATTGGCTTGTTCACGTTCAATTAACTCTTGCAATGATTTTTGTAATTCTGCCATATCGCTTTTGATTTCAGCAATCATTGTTTCCGCAGCTTCTTGATGTCTTTTCGACTCTGTTAGACGATAACGGTCGGTCGCTTGTTCGGCATCAAATAAATAATTTTCCAGTTGTGGATACTTCTCAGCCTTAATCTCATGCCAGAATTTTTCTAATTTTTTCCGCACTTCTAACGATTGTCCCGTAATGTTCATCTCACTGACTTCTTTTAACTCGTCATAGGGGGCTTGATCTAGCACTTCATTTTTTTCTTTATCCAAATCATCGATTTGTTTATAATATTTGTTGCGTACAAAGTAAGTAATCAGGGCAGTGACCGCAATCAAGACAACAATAACGATTAATGTAATTTGTAACGGACTCATCCAATTTCCTCCAAGCATCGGTAATCTCTTATAGTATTTAACGTTCATTTATTTTGAGCTTAATTCCTTATAGAATTAAGGTTGGCCTTAGTATATCAAAAAAATGGCGCTTATGTTATAATAGTTGTTAAAATATTTCACTTGAGTGAAATTATTTTCTGAAATACGTAAGGAGAAGGATAAGAATGGAACAAACAATCAATCAGGAGCTGGTACTGAAACAATTTGCAGCTTTGATCGAAGACGAACCCAATGGGATCGCAAATTTAAGTAACGCTTCCGCTTTTTTAAATGAATTGCTCCCCGAGATTAATTGGGTCGGCTTTTATTTATGGGACGAAAACGATGAAGAACTCATTTTAGGCCCTTTCCAAGGAAAAGTCGCTTGTATCCGCATTGATTATGGGAAAGGCGTTTGCGGAACTGCTTTTGAGAAAAAAGAAACGATGATTGTCCCAGATGTCAACGAATTTCCTGGACATATTGTCTGCGATGCCGTGAGTCAATCAGAAATTGTGGTTCCTTTAGTCAAAGACGGCAAAGCAATAGGTGTGTTGGATATCGATGCCCCAATCAAAGATCGTTTTAGCACCGCCGATCAAGAGCTTCTTGAAGGCGTTGTTGACATTTTAATGAATCATTCAACCATTTAGCGCAATAAAAAAAGACTGGAAATTCCAGTCTTTTTTGTTTATTTAATTTTTGTACGAATTAACGGTTGTAGAACTCAACAACGTATGATTCGTCGATTTCAGCAGGCATTTCTTCACGTTCTGGTAAACGTGTCATTTTACCTTCTAATTTCTCTTCATCAAATTCTAAGTAGTCTGGACGACCAAATAGAGATTCAACGGATTCAGTGATGATCGATAAGTCTCTAGATTTTTCACGTACACCAATAACTTGTCCCACTTGAACGGTGTATGATGGAATATCTAATCTTTTTCCATCGACTGTAATGTGGCCATGGTTTACTAATTGACGAGCTTGACGACGAGTTGTCGCATAACCTAAACGGTAAACTAAGTTATCTAAACGTTGCTCGAGTAAAATCATAAAGTTCGTACCGTGCTCACCTTGACGAATTTTACCTGCTTCTAAGAATAAGTTAAAGAATTGACGTTCATTCAATCCGTATAAGAAACGTAATTTTTGTTTTTCTTTTAACTGTAGTCCGTACTCTGATAAGTTTTCACGGCTAGTTGGTCCGTGTTGACCTGGAGCGTATGGACGACGTTGTAATTCTTTTCCTGTACCTGATAAAGAAATCCCTAAACGACGTGATTTCTTCCAAGTTGATCCTGTAAATCTTGACATTTTATTTCCTCCATATAGTTGTATTGGAGTAAAATAACGTAACGAATAGAAGTTCAATAATACGTGCATTCCCTTTTAATTTTCACCAAATTGCAGCCGCTGGTTACTCATTCACCTGACGGTAAAGAAATGTTGACGCGGTTATCACTTCTTGCTGCATTATTTTACACAAAGAGTATTGTACCTTATTGGGAAGGTGAAGTCAATGACTCCCGCCCCTTTGTATGTGTCAATATTTCCTCGGAAACCTATTTTCTCAAAAACAAGACCCTAT
>CAJUOQ010000065.1 GCA_910588235.1 uncultured Atopostipes sp.
GAATTTCACATGGCTTTTTTTATTTCAGGTGACTAACTTGATTATAAAATCTTCCTCTTATTAATATTTTTATATCTATACTTAATTATGCTAATTACAGTAATGGTATGTCTATTGCAATAATTATAGTATCTGTTATAGCTCTTTTAATTATTTTCGGAGTATGGTCACGAAGTAGAAGACATAAAAAAGATGAAAAATAAAAAATCATATTTGTTCTCCTCTTTATAGCAAACCCTAAAAAGTTAGATTTTATGTAATTAAATTTCTAAGCAACTAATTGAGTGTCTTGTTTTTTGGAATACCCCAAAGATAAGTCACTCAATTTTTTAATAAGTTTATTATTAGCTGTTACTTATCAATTTATTACATCAGCGATTTTGAGTTTCTATTTAATAAAACAATCTAAAATGACCAACAAAAAACTCAGTAAGTCTGGAAAATATTTCTGCAAATCTTCCAGCCCACTGAGTTTTTATTTATTTATTTTTTGAATCAATTAAGATGGTTACTGGACCATCGTTCACTAAGGAAACATCCATATCTGCGCCAAATACACCTGTTTCAACAGTAAAACCTTCTTGACGTAAGTTGTCATTCAACTGGTCATACAGCTCATCTGCTTTCTCTGGTTTCGCTGCTTCGATGAAGCTGGGGCGATTTCCTTTTTTCGTGTTTGCATGGAGGGTGAATTGAGAAATGGATAAAATTTCTCCTTGAACATCTCGAAGAGATAAATTCATTTTACCTTCATCATCTTCAAAGATGCGAAGATTAGCTATTTTTCTGGTTAGATAGGCCACATCTTCGTCCGTATCTGCTTCCTCTACGCCAACGAGCAGAACAAATCCTTGCTTAATTTTCCCGTTCTCTTCCCCATCAGCCAACACACTTGCTTGGGACACACGTTGTATTACAACTCTCACTGTTATTTCCACTTCCTTTGTTCATTGATCTTTTTTCTTATATAATAATACGTTTAATTGAATACACATCAGGCACTTGGCTCACTTTATCAATAATATTATCCAATTCCTCAGTGTTTCGAATACCGATTGAGAGGCGAATAGTCGCCATCTGATCATTATCTACACGACCGTTCACATTGCTTAAACGGTTCGTTAAACCATTGACCACTTCCAGAATATCATTTAATAGACCCGAGCGATCAAAGCCATAGACTTCAAGATCTGTATCATAAATTTTATCTGTATTTTTATTTTCCCACTCGACTTCAATTAAACGGTTTTGTAAATCGTCTTCTTTCGCCACATTTGGACAATCACGACGATGCACAGATATTCCTCGCCCGCGCGTGATATAACCAACAATATCATCCCCAGGAACTGGGTTACAACATTTACTTAAGCGTAACAACAAGTTCTCAGCGTCTTCTACGACCACACCATCTTCGTGATGAATCGTAACTTTTTCTTTTTCCGGTTGCTTCTCAGCTGTTCGGGCAATAGTATTCGATAAAGAATCTTCTTCTTTGGCACGTTTTCTTCGCGCAGCTTCCGTTAGTTTATTAACAACGGTCATCGGTCTGACCTCATTGAAACCAATAGCCGCATATAAACTTTCACTATCTTTATAGTTATACTCATTCGCATGTTCATCCATGATTTCTTCGGTCATATAATCGCTAGGCTCAAAATCTTGCTCGCGAATAAGCTCGGCCACAATTTTTTTCCCATCTTCGACTGCTTCATCTAATTCTTGCACTTTGAAATAACGTCGAATTTTATTGCGTGCTTTTGACGTGTTGACAAAGTTTAACCAATCTCGACTAGGTCCTGCTGATGAAGAGGATGTAATAATTTCTACAATATCCCCTGTTTTCAATTTATAGTTTAAAGGAACTATTTTTCCATTGACTTTAGCCCCTGTTGAACGATCACCGACTTCGGAGTGAACATGGTAAGCAAAGTCAAGCGTACTTGCGCCATCTGGTAATTCCATCACATCTCCACCTGGCGTGAACACATAGACATTATCTGTAAATATATCTTGTTTAATCGAATCCATAAATTCATATGCATCGTTGGATTCACTTTGGAGTTCAATAATGTCTCTAAACCAGGACAGTTGATCTCCTAGCTCGTCACTTTGGACCTTCGTTGTGACTCCTTCTTTATAAGCCCAGTGCGCAGCCACCCCGTATTCAGCAATTTCATGCATTTGGTGGGTACGAATTTGTACTTCTAAAGGGGTTGCATTCGGTCCTAAAACAGTCGTATGCAGGGATTGGTACATGTTTGCCTTAGGCATAGCAATATAGTCTTTAAAACGTCCAGGCATTGGTTTCCATTGCGTATGGATCGCTCCTAAAACTGCGTAACAGTCTTTAATCGAATCGACTAAGACTCGAATCGCCAATAAATCGTAAATCTCTTCAAATTTCTTTTTTTGGGTTTTCATCTTTCGATAAATCGAATAAATATGTTTAGGGCGCCCTGTAATTTCTGCTTCAATATCTAATTCATCAATCGCTGTATTAATCGCCCCGATGGAATCTTCAATATATTGCTCTCGATCCTCACGACGAGAATCCATTAAATGAACAATACGGTAAAATTGTTGGGGATTGGTATAGCGCAAAGATAAATCTTCTAACTCCCACTTAATACGACTCATCCCTAATCGATCCGCTAGCGGTGCGTAAATTTCAAGGGTTTCTGTCGCGATATCTCGTTGCTTAGCCGGTTTATGAAATTTCAATGTACGCATATTGTGTAGTCGATCCGCTAGTTTTACTAAAATAACCCGTACATCTTGGGCCATTGCCAATAACATTTTCCGATGGTTTTCTGCTTGGTGTTCTCGCTTTGAAGTAAATCTAAATTTACCAAGTTTTGAAACGCCTTCTACTAAGTCCGCCACTTCTTCGGAAAATTCTTCTTTAATATCCTCGTATGTGTGTTCTGTATCCTCGACGACATCATGTAAAAAGCCTGCGGACACAGTTACAGGATCCATATTAATTTCAGCAAGAATGCCTGCCACTTGAATCGGGTGGACAATATATTCTTCACCTGATTTTCGCATTTGTCCATTATGAGCTTGTTCAGCATACTGATAAGCTTTATTAACGAACTTAACATGCTCACTGTTCATATAAGTTAGACACAAAGCAATAACTTCTTGTGCCGTATAATTTGTTTTCTTTGTCATCTTGGACACCTTCTTTATTATTTCCATTTAATAATTGATTTAATGATTGATAAAAACCAGCACTATACAGTGCTGGTTTGTTCTGTTAATTATAACGATTATAAGGGTTTGTTTCAAGCGATTGCGATTATTCCTCTGCTTTCGCCGCACCTTCGACGATTGAAATGCCGCTAGAAGCACCAATTCGCGTCGCTCCTGCTTCAATCATCGCTACCGCATCCTCATAAGAGCGCACGCCGCCTGATGCTTTGACGCCCATTTCAGGGCCCACAGTCGCTCGCATAAGACGTACATCATCTAGGGTTGCTCCACCGGTTGAAAAGCCTGTTGATGTCTTAACAAAATCCGCCCCTGCTTGTTTAGCGATTTCAGAAGCACGAATTTTTTCGTTTTTTGAAAGTAACGACGTTTCAATAATGACTTTTACAATCGCTCTACCCGCGACTGCATCCACAACAGCTTGAATATCATTTGCAACGCTTGTGTAGTCTTCGCTTTTTAATGCGCCAATATTGATGACCATATCCACGTCAGAAACACCTTGGGCCACCGCTAATTCCGCTTCTGCGACTTTAATTTCTGTCGTGTTTGCACCTAATGGGAAACCGATGACGGTTGTAATTCCAACGTCTGTACCTGCTAATAAATCTTTTGCATAATTCACCCAAAATGGTTGGATACAAACCGTTTTAAACTGATACTCTTTTGCTTCTAAACATATTCTCTGTACGTCTGCATCTGTTGCATCCGCATTGAGGATCGTATGATCGATGTATTGTGCAATATTTTCCATAAATAATAACCCCTTTTAATTCTTAATTTAATGTATCTGCTGCTGTTGGCTTCTGCGCAACGATGACAACCCAATCTTTCATCTGGTTAATTTGTACAAGTTTGAACCCTTCTGCCTCTAATGCGCCCAGCACCTGCTCTTGTTGCTCGGTAATAATCCCTGAAGAAACAAAAAATCCGCCAGGTTTTAAAACCTTCATTGCATCTGGAATAAGTTCCATGACTATTCCAGCTAAAATGTTCGCAACCACGACATCCGCTTCAATTGTAACATCTTTCAATAAATTATTCTCTTTTACTGTAATTTCTGTTGTTAAATCATTTAAAGCAATATTATTTTTAGCCGCTTGAACAGCCATCTCATCTAAATCATAGGCATAAATTTCTTTAGCCCCTAATAAAGAGCTCGCAATAGTCAAAACACCAGAGCCTGTTCCAACATCTAAAATCACTTCGTCACCCCGTAGGATGGTCTCTAACGCTTGGATACAGAGTTGAGTAGTCGGATGAGTCCCCGTTCCAAAAGCTAAACCTGGATCCAGCACTATTAATTGTTCATCTGGTCGTTTATTTTGATAATCTTCCCATTCGGGGACAATCGTTAAATAACGAGTGACTTGGACAGAATGATAAAATTCTTTCCAATTTTCATTCCAATCCGAATCCGCAATTTCATTAGATTCGACGGTATAATCTTCGATATCAAGCGTCATTTCTTTCAATTGCTCCAGTTTTTGATGGAGGTTTTTTTCAAAATCTGGCGTGATTTGCTCAAGGTCAAAGTAACCATTCACAATCACTCCTTCGCTTGGAAACTTCTCTTCATTTAATTCCCATAACGTATCAAAACCATATTCAGGGAGCGTCTCAAAATCAGCACGGTCGACAATATTAACCCCCGCTGACCCTAAATTGATTAATATTTCAGAAACACTCTCTTCGGCTTCTTTATTTATATGTATCCTATATTCTTTCCAAACCGTCATGCTGTTCCTCCTTGAACTGATTGACAATCGATTGATTCTCTCTTAAAAAAGTTAAAAGATTGGTGGAATATCGATTCGTTTCACGCATCGTTGCCAGCGTATTGTCCATATTTTTTTCATTCCATTCCATCGTAAATACTTCTTGGCCTTCATCCAGTAAAAATTCACGCAGCTGATTGCGAGCGTGTGAGATTTGAATATTTAATTGCTTTAAAAAAGCATCTACTTCCCCTTGTTCAATTCCTGTATCGGGGTTAAACGGTACCGCGTAAACATAATTTTCTGGTAGCACCCGTTGCTCATTGATATCATAAAAACAAACAACTTCTTCAAATTGCAATAAGTTTGAATCATTCACATTGCCGTTTATATCTTGCACATATTGCTCTTTGTTCAGTTCTAAAGAAATTGTAAAATAAATTTCTAAAGCATGTTTATGCCGATCAAAAATCATTTTCCACTGATAATTCTTCGCTTCTGCTAGCATTTTTTCATATATATATTTTATAAGATCTGTTTCCATTTATTCGCCTCCCCACCATTTTCAGTACTTCCAAAATTTTCTTTATATTTCTAACATTTACCTTATACAAACGTTGTT
>CAJUOQ010000066.1 GCA_910588235.1 uncultured Atopostipes sp.
ACAACGTTTGTATAAGGTAAATGTTAGAAATATAAAGAAAATTTTGGAAGTACTAGAAAGTTATAGGAGGAAAGGATATGGCTGACGAAAAAACATATATTATGTTAAAGCCTGATGCGGTAAAGCGTCGTCTCATTGGTGAAGTTATATCACGCATTGAGAAGAAAGGCTATCAGATCACTCAAGCAAAACTCATGACATTAGATAAAATAGTTATTGCTGAACATTACGCTCATTTACTAGATAAACCTTTTTATCCAGATCTCGAAGCATTTATGACTTCTGGCCCGGTATTTAGCATGGCGGTTGAAGGAGAAAATGTCATTGCGGGGATGCGTCAATTAATGGGCCCCACAAACATTTATGAAGCGTTACCTGGAACAATTCGAGGCGACTATGCGAATAATATGACTGAAAATATTATCCATGGTTCGGATAGCGAAGAAGCAGCAATCATCGAAATCAAACGTTTTTTTGAATAATTAATTTTGTAGCACTTTTGAAGAAACATCTGTTATATAGATGTTTCTTTTTTACTTATGATAAGGCTCCCCGTATCAGTTGTCACTGCGGTTTTTAATCGCAATTGAGTCGTTACGGATTCCTTATCTACATCAGCTATTTCTTTTAATTCATCTTAGCAATAAAGAAGAGTCAACGTATTTAATTTACGTTGACTCCACAATGTATTCTTTTATTTACTATTTCTTTTTCTTTCTAAAACCTAAAACAGAACCAATAGATAGGGCTAATGCTCCTAAAATACTAGTGGCTGTTGTACTTGCTACTCCTGTTGGAGGTAAATCTCCATCTGTGGATTCTACTGTTATATCTGCTACACCTGGGTCGACTGGTTTTTCTGGGTCCACTGGTTTTTCTGGGTCGACTGTTGCGGTATCTTCAAGTTCTAAGGCCTTTGTACCAACTTGAACTACTTTGTTTACAGGTGCTGTTGTGATCTCATCTGAAATCACTTCGCGGCCTATTTCTTCTCCACCTACTGTCGTTATTTTTTCAACGATTGTTCGTTCGCCTAATACACCTTCTCGAGACACTTCTTCAGTACCGACTAGTAGGTCTGGATTATTCACATATTCGATCTCAAAAGGTAATTCTTCGGTACGAGATTCTTCTTTAACAGCCTTTGTACCGACTTGAACTACTTTGTTTACTGGTAATGTGGTTATTTCTTCAGAGATAATTTTCCGACTTATTTCTTCTCCTTCGATAGTTGTAACTTCTTCGATGATAGTTTGAATCCCATTCCTACCTTCTTGTGTAACTTCTTCTGTTCCGATTAAAAGATCTGGATTCTTGATGTATTCAGTTGTAAAATCTATTTCTATAGTCTTTGTTTCTAAACTAACTATCGGAATAATCGTGCCGCGTCCAATTATTTGATTGACTGGTTTTTGGATAACTTTATCAAAGAACTCAATTGGCTCTCTGAATATTTCAATTCCATCTACATAATAAACATCATAATTAACTTGTTTTAATCCACTTATTCCCTCTTGAATAATTCTTTCATCACCTTCTACCCCTGTCGGATCATCAATGTATATAATTTCAAAAGGTAATTCAATAACTTCTTGTATCCATTCCTTTTTGTCATATAACGCACTCACTGTGATTGTTATATCGTATCCCGGGCCATAGTATGGTGCACTGAAATCTGCTATGTTTTCTACATAAGTGACTTCTACACTTTCGAAAGCATAAATATTGGGTAATTCTTCTTCTAATGCATTGAGGGCTTTTATAATAGATTCATCAATTGTTTCTTCACCCTTATAAAAATCCAGATATTGTAAAAATCCGTTATGTAAAATTGTTATTGATCGATAGGGCTGAAGCGTTTCATTATCATAAATTTCATCATTTGCCAAGCTATAAGTTTCCAAAGTTAGAAATAAATCATCTGAAGCAGTATCTTTGGCTTCTTGACTTTGTATTTCTGCTATCTCATGTTCTATTGCTTCTTGCTCTGTTGGCTCTACTTCTTCTTGCTCTGTTGGCTCTACTTCTTCTTCTAGCTCTAAAAATTCTTCACTAGACGAATATTCTTCTGCAGCATTCACCTCTTGCATACTCACATTTGAGAGAATCGCTGCTATTGTTAAACTGGTTAAGAGAATCTTATATCCAGTTTTTTTCTTCTTTTCCAATCTTCTTCCTCTTTTCTATAATTTTATGAATAATCTATAATGTTTTTTCTTTATGTCTGAAAAATTCATAGATTATTTACGGTTTCTTTCAAGCTAAGACAATCTTTTTAAGGCCAGAAGTGATAAAATAAAAATAATTGAATAAAAAACTTATTTAAGGAGAACGAATGATGAGTATAGCGATAGTAACAGATACGGCTTGTAATATTACACCAGAAGAAGCTGATGCATTAGGTTTATATCTATTGCCTGTAGAAATTACAATAGATAACGAAACGTATAAAGATGGCTTTGAAATCAACACCCAAGAATTCTATGAGAAGATGGCGAAAGCCAGTACGATTCCAAAGACAGCTCAACCTCAAATGGGTGTTGCTTATGAACTGTATGAAAAATTAAGTAAGGAATATGATGAAATCTTAAGTATTCATTTAGGATCAAATGTTTCTGGAACGGTTCAGTCATTAAAACTATTAGCAAGAGATATTCCTGAAATGAATGTCACCGTTTATGATACACAGTTGATTTCCGTACCTGCCGGGTATTTAGTTTTAGAAGCCCATCGTTTAGTTAAAGAAGGCAAAGAAATTACTGAAATATTGGACCATTTAAATGATGTAAGAGGAAAATCTATTGCTTATGCAGCCATTTATTCATTGGATAATTTAGTAGAAAGTGGACGAGTACCTTCCGTTGTAGGAACGGTCGCCAAGTTAGCAAAAATTAAACCAATTATTTCAATTAAAGCTTCTGAAGAAAAGGGTTTAAAAGTGGTCGAAGGCGTCCGTACATCCAAGCGCGCGAACAAGAAATTAATTGATTTAATTGTTGATTATACAGAAACATTAGACTATCCGTTTATTTTAGATGTAGCGCATGGAAATGTTCCAGAAGAAGCAGAAAAAGTTCGTCAAGAGTTACAAGAAAAGTTCCCAAATAAAGAAATCAATATGCATTTATTAACGAGTGTCATTGGCGCACATTCCGGACCTGAAATCATTGGTGTTTTTGTCGCTCCAAAGATAACTGAATAACTATTTAAAAAAGCTTCAAAAGGAGACAAGAGTGTGAGAAATGTTTTAGATTATCTTTACTGGCGTGGTGATTTAAGTTTTGACCAAGATCCATTAAATGAAGTGGATGCCCTTATTTTTTCAGAATTTTCATATATAGATTTTAAATTACTTGCACCGGATTTATTGGAAAAGGGTCAACTAACCATAAAGGAAGCAGCTAACCACTGGAAAACAGCCGATCGGGAAGCTTTTATGCCTTCTGGGTTTTTACACCATGAATTAGCCTATGAAGCCTTAACACTAGCGGGTGCATCTACTCGCTTTAAAGACATTCTAATTGCAGAGGACATTAAACATATCTCAGTAGAAGATGAGTCTCAATTCGGTGTGACGTCATTTCACCAAGAGGACCAGCCTCTTTTTATTGCGTTTGAAGGAACAGATTTACGAAGCCTGGGGTGGAAAGAGGATTTACAGATGAGTTATTTGCCGATGATTCCTTCCCAAAGGCATGCGCTAGATTATTTAAACGAAATCTTTAGTCGCTATCCGATGAATGTGTCGATTGGTGGCCATTCAAAAGGTGGGAACTTAGCGACTTATGCCGCCATTTATGTGGAGGAGAAGTACCAACCATTGATTAATGAAGTGTATGATTTTGATGGGCCAGGTTTTTTGAAGGATATGTTAGAGGAAGAAAAATATCAACGGATTCGCGGTAAGATTAAAAGTTATGTGCCCCAAGACAGTATTGTCGGGTTGATGTTGCATAAGTTGAATGAACCCATTGTTGTTTATAGTCAAGCGGATGATTCAAACCAGCATGATGTGTATACGTGGGATATAAAAGAGAATGGCTTTATACGTAGTGAATTGACAGAAAGTGCCCAGCAAATTGAGAAGCTGATGGGTGATTTACTGGATGAGCTAAGTTTAAAAGAACGCGAGAATTTTTCAGAAGCTTTATTTACCATCATTGGGGATGGGGAAGATGATTATATAAGGGGAGACCGTTTATACAATTTAGAACAGATTCCACGAGTCATTACGGAGTTACGAAATTTAAATCCTGAACACAGGCAAATTTTATTGAAAGTGTTACGTATCTATTATCGAAAACGACTAAGCATTTTATAAAAATTGTTAAAGCGCATGGAAAGCAATCTGTAATGATTGGCCTTCTATGCGCTTTTTTTATTTTTTTACTCTTCTTCAAAGAAGTCTTCAATATTATGCATCATTAAGAAAATAAATGCTTTAAATATTTCATCTGCATCGACATTGTGCTGCGTATCTCCCGTAAGCCACATTTCAATTATTAAGGTAATATTCATGGCAAAAAATTCAACCAATTGTTCGCTTGTCAAAACAGCTGCTTGTTTGCTGGTTTTAAAGTTTTTAGATTGCACGATATAAGTAAAAAGACCGTTTATTTTATTCGTTAATATCGACCGAAAGGAATTCTGACCGGTGACTTGAAAGGCCTTTTCGTAGAATAATCGGTTTTTATCAAAATAAGTAAAAATCATTTTTGTCGCTTCTTTGATCATATCAATATTCACTAAATCATAGAGAGAATTAAATAACTCTTCTTCTAAAATGACCTCGAACATTTCATGTTTATCGCGAAAATGATTATAAAAAGTTGGACGAATAACACTTGCGCCATCAGTAATCATTTTAATCGTAATTTTTTTAAAAGGATGAATGAGCATGAGATCTTTAAAACTCTCGATTAAATTTTTTTGGGTATCATCTGTAGCTGCAGCCATGATATAGCGTCCTTCCAATTCGTTTTAATAAGTTTCTAGAAGTTTTTGGATAACTATACTATATCAAAACAATTCGAAAAATTCGTGAAATACCCATTGAAAAAAATCGAGTAGGACAAAATAAATCGTCCTCTCACACCACCAGACGTACGGATCCGT
>CAJUOQ010000067.1 GCA_910588235.1 uncultured Atopostipes sp.
ATAGGGTCTTGTTTTTGAGAAAATAGGTTTCCGAGGAAATATTGACACATACAAAAACAACAAGGTGTGTTTATTTTAAAGCTACATACGGTATAATAAGAAAGACAGAGTTTAGAATAGGGTGATAGAAAGTGAATTTAACACAGCGTACGATACGCATTGCGATTTCTGCGGTATTATCCGTGCTGGTTGCTACCTATTTAGGTCTTGAAAATCCGTTATCGGCGGGAATTATTGCAATCTTGGGAGTTTTAGATACGCGCTTAGAAACGATTCAAAATGCGCTCAAAATGTTTTTTTCGTTGCTACTAGCTTTTGTGGTAGCGACCATTATCTTTTTAGTTTTTGATTTTTCGGTCTTTAGTTTTGGAATTTATTTAGCGCTTTATGTTCCGCTTGCTTATACCTTAAAAGTAGATGTTGGTATTGCACCGAGCTCGGTCTTAGTGACTCATTTTATTATTGCGGGTAGTATAGCTTGGTCCTGGCAATTAAATGGCATTCTCATCATGGCGATTGGTTTAGTCTTTGCGACGATTGCTCATCTGTGGAATCCGTCTTATAACCAAAAACTCGACCAACGTATTGTCGAGATCGAACGACAAATGTCTTTGATTTTATTTCTTTTAGAAAAACGCTTGGAGGCCGGCAATGAAACGACGGGCCGAATCAAAACAGAATTGCAGAATTTATATGAGATGATTCATGCCTTTGAAGATTTGGCGTTTGTGGAACTGGAAAACCGTCAATTTACAAAAAACGGGCAAGACTATTATATTCGTTATGCCCAAATGCGGAAACAACAATATGAAATTTTAGATTTGATTACGAACTCGTTGGCTAATATGTTGCCGAACACAGAAGAAAATAAAATTTTGGCTTCGATTTTCGGGCGCACCGCCGAACAGCTGGATGAAAGTAATACGGGGATCGAACTTTTAAGTGATATTAGTACCCTGTACCGTGGCTTTCGCGATTCAGCATTACCTCAATCACGGGAAGAATTTGAAAGTCGGGCGGTCTTATATAATATTTTAATGGATTTTGAACGTTTTTTAGAATTAAAACGAGATTTTTATTTAGAATATGGCGAAGAAGCGGAACAATAAAAAGAAGACCTGTAAGAACAGAAAAAATTCCCTGTTCTTACAGGTCTTTTACTTACACTTTAAACTTTTTCAATCGATAAATTGATCGTATTGCCATTTCTTAATACGGCCGAAACGGTACAAAAACGATCGATAAATTGTTTGAGATTCTTTGTATGCTGCTCATCCAAATCAGCATCCGTTGTAATCACAGCATCTACTTCAAGGTCCCAACCATCTAAGCTTTGCTTGAAATCACCTGTAACTTCTGTGTCCAACGTCTTTGCTTCAATTTTACTACGATCGAGATAAGAACGCGCGGTCATTAACAGACAACCGGCTAATGAAGAAAGTAGCAGCCCCGTTGGAGAGGTTCCAGCACTTTCTTTGTTGGGATTACGACTCGCATAGTCTAATGTATATTGATGTCCTTCAGATTCTGTTTCAATTACGTAACCCTTGGTGTTTGTACCTTGTACTTTTGCTGTCGCCATTTTTTGACTCCTTTCATACCTTCTCATGTGGTTTTTTTACGCATTGAGCGTATCAATTTTTAGCAAAAAGAACAAATAATTTGTATTGTACCGATTGATAACGAAAGAAGGAAAAGGGTGGTCGGACAAGGACTAAGAGGCAAGAAGTGGAAAAATGACCTCAAATAAATACAATAATATCATTTTATGGTTGACTTTTAAGAAAGAGTCCTGTAATATTATAAGAGTGTTCGAAAAGACATGCGTCATAAAAAAGGCCCCTTGGTCAAGTGGTTAAGACATCGCCCTTTCACGGCGGTATCACGGGTTCGAATCCCGTAGGGGTCATTTCAAAAACATGGAGGATTACCCAAGTCCGGCTGAAGGGATCGGTCTTGAAAACCGACAGGTGCCTAACGGCACGCGGGGGTTCGAATCCCTCATCCTCCTTATACCATTACCGCGGGATGGAGCAGCTGGCAGCTCGTCGGGCTCATAACCCGGAGGTCGTAGGTTCGAATCCTACTCCCGCAATTTACCATCGCTGTTGTTGCTTTAGCAATATGCAGAATGGTTCATTTTTAATAAAATTAAAAAAGGCTCAGTAGCTCAGTTGGTAGAGCAACGGATTGAAGCTCCGTGTGTCGGCAGTTCAACTCTGTCCTGAGCCATTTTAAAAAGCTTATGCGTCGATGATTTCATCGAGTGCATAAGCTTTTTTTGTGGCTTAAAAGAAGGCATAAGCGGTTAAACCGAGATAGAGAATGGAAAAGACCACCGTATAAGTTGCAGCAGTCTTTCGACTGTAGGCAGTCACTAATAACCAGGCAAAAGGTAAAGATAATAAGAGCAATAAACTCATCCAAGTGAGGTGAGGCCACAACAAGATCCCGGGCACTACATAGCTCAACAGAATCAGAGGAATGAGCACTTTATTCGGAATTTTGGTCCGGATGCGCGCCACTTCATATAAAAAGAAGGGCAAAAATAACCCGAGATAATAAGGAATAAAACGAGTAAAAATAAAGTTGGTTCCTAGATAAAAGGCAAAACCATTTAATAAAATCAATTTAAAAAAGTTGGCGATAAAAACAGCGACATCATCTAATTGATAATAACTGAATAAAAATTGGAGCTGAATCACGAGTGTAAAGCCAAGCAACACTAAACTCGCTAGCCAAGAATGTTGCCAGCCGAAAAAGAGTAAAGCGCAGAGATTTAAAATCTCTAAAATGCCTACAAATCCTCTAGAGAGCCGAAAATTATTCGCGGGAATTCGTAAAAACATATTTTCCAACATTTGATTGATCAAAATAAAAAGATAGAAAATGCCTAAAGATAAATAATTTAAGGCATTATATTGCAAAGAAAAAATCATTCCAAAAGTCATGTAAAAAAGGGGCAAGAGGAAGAAGAAAAGTCCTGGATGATAAAAAGTATTGAGTAAAAAATTACGCACAAGCATCGTTCCTTTCACCGTTCTATCATACCTTATATTATTTCGCTTTCCAATAAAAATTCCTTTCTATTTTTATCGCTGTCCTTTTAAAAAACCATGAAATCTCTCAGCCACTATGGTAAGATAGATGAGGTTTACATTGTATTCCCGATAGGACGCCACAAACCGTGCGGAAGCCTTGTAACCGAAAAAAATAGGGGGAATATGTTTTATGAAAGAGAAAAAATTATTTTCATCAGAATCAGTCACTGAGGGGCATCCAGATAAAGTAGCGGATAAAATTAGTGATGCTATTTTAGATGCCATGTTAGAAAAAGATCCAAACTCGCGCGTAGCTTGCGAGACCGTGGTGACGACCGGTTTAGTTTTTGTGACCGGAGAAGTGCGAACAAATTCTTATGTAGATATTCAACAAGTGGTTCGCGAAACACTACGAGATATCGGCTATACCCGTGCAAAATATGGTTTTGATGCCGAAACTTGCTCGGTCTTAGTCGCCATTGATGATCAATCAGAAGATATTGCTGGCGGAGTGGATACGTCGATTGAATATAAAAATACGGAAGACACCGACACTTTGGATAAAATTGGAGCGGGCGACCAAGGTATTATGTTTGGTTATGCGACCAATGAAACAACCAATTTTATGCCTTTACCGATTTCGCTCAGTCACCAGTTAACGAAAAAATTAGCCGAAGTGCGTAAAGATGGTACACTTCCTTACTTGCGTCCGGATGGTAAAGCGCAAGTCACTGTCGAGTATACCGAAGAAGGTTTACCTACCCGTGTGGACGCGGTGGTTGTTAGTGCGCAACATCATCCCGATACAACGGCGGCAGAGTTGACAGAAGATATTATCGAACAAGTGATTCGACAAGAGATTCCAGAAAAATGGTTAGATGCAGACACGAAATTCTTTATTAATCCGACCGGACGATTTGTGATCGGAGGCCCTCAAGGAGATGTGGGCTTAACAGGTCGTAAAATTATTGTCGATACGTATGGCGGTTCGGCTCGTCATGGAGGCGGTGCTTTCTCTGGGAAAGATGCCACCAAAGTGGACCGTTCAGCAAGTTATGCCGCTCGTTATATTGCCAAAAACGTTGTCGCAGCTGAACTAGCAGATAAAATTGAAATCCAACTCGCGTATGCGATCGGTGTGGCGCAACCTGTCTCCATTGCGGTAGAGACCTTTGGAACGGGGAAAGTGCCTGATGATGAGTTGATTCATGCGATTCGCCAAATCTTTGACTTAAGACCGGCGGGTATTATTGAAATGCTGGACTTAACGCAACCAATCTTTAAGCATACAGCCGCTTATGGTCATTTTGGACGCTCGGACTATGCATTCAATTGGGAAAAAACGGATAAGGTTGAAGCTTTAAAACAAGCCTTAAAAGGTTAAAAATAAACGAAGGTCATCTTGTAGAAGGTGACCTTTCTTTAGTATGACGGGCATGTGCTATGTCTAGGGTGGAAGTCCCTAAAGAACGTAGT
>CAJUOQ010000068.1 GCA_910588235.1 uncultured Atopostipes sp.
AATAGGGTCTTGTTTTTGAGAAAATAGGTTTCCGAGGAAATATTGACACATACAATAACTCGAGAGATCAGAATTTTTTAGCCATGCATGTTATAATATTTTTAGTTAGTGAAGTTTTACATAAACGAATGAAGCAAAAGATGGGGAGTTTATAATATGAAATATGAAGATGATAGTTTAGCTTTGCATACAGATTTATATGAAATTAATATGGCTTACACTTATTGGAAAAAAGATAATGCCGATAAGAGAGCTGTTTTTGAAGTATATTATCGTGAAAATCCTTTTGGAATGGGGTATACAATCTTTGCGGGCTTAGAGCGCGTAGTAAAATATATTGAATCACTGTCTTTTACCGATTCAGATATTGCTTATTTGCGCGATACGATGGATTTTGAAGAAGAATTTTTAGAATACTTAAAAAATTGGAAATTTAGAGGGACGATCCGCGCGATGCGTGAAGGCGAGATCGCTTTTGCGAATGAACCTTTAGTCCAAGTCGAGGGACCGATCTTTGATGCACAGCTGATTGAAACAGCCCTTTTAAATGTCATTAATTACCAAACACTGATCGCAACGAAAGCTTCGAAATTAAAAACAGCGGCAGAAGGCGATACCGTTATGGAATTTGGGGCGAGAAGAGCGCAAGAAATGGATGCAGCGATTTGGGGCGCACGAGCAGCCTATATTGGGGGAGTAGAATCAACGAGTAATACTCGAGCCTCTAAATTATTTGGCATCCCTGCTTCCGGAACGCATGCGCATGCCTTAGTCCAAGCGTATCGTGATGAATATAAAGCTTTTAAAGCTTATGCTGAGACGCATAAAGATTGCGTATTTTTAGTGGATACTTATCATTCCATCGAAATGGGTGTCCCGAATGCGATTCGTGTCGCGGATGAAATGGGCGATAAGATTAATTTTGTCGGAGTAAGATTAGATTCAGGCGACCTTTCTTACCAGTCCAAACGAGTTCGTGAATTATTAGATGAAGCGGGCTATCCTGAAGCCAAAATTTTTGCTTCCAATGATTTAGATGCTGAAACTATTCTAAACTTGAAAATGCAAGGCGCAAAGATTGATGTATGGGGTGTAGGTACCAATTTAATCACTGCTTTCGATCAACCAGCATTAGGCGCTGTCTACAAAATTGTAGCGATTGAAGGACAAGATGGCGAATTATTGCACACGCTCAAACTGACGGCGAATGTTGAAAAAATCACGACACCTGGGAAAAAACAAGTGTGGCGTATTCGTTCGCAAAATGATACAAAACCTGAAGGGGATCAAGTCACTCTTGAAGGGGAGCGGCCGGACTTAGAAGATGAATTGTTTATGTTCCATCCACAATATACGTATATTAATAAAACAGTGAAAGATTTTACGGCTCGGCCTTTATTACAAGATATTTTTGTAGAAGGTAAACGGGTTTACGAATTACCCGAACTGGAAGAAATTAAAGCCTATGCGCAAGAAAAATTAGCGGAACAATATGCTGAACATCGCCGTATTTTAAACCCTGAAGAATATCCAGTGGATCTTTCACAAAAATTGTATGATGCAAAAATTGATACGATTAATTATTTCCGCGATTTAACGATTGGTCAACAAGAAAAATAAAGCAAGGCAAAGGAGAATATCTTTGGCGACTTTACAAGAAGAAATTATTGAACAAATGGGTGTTCAACCGCAGATAGATGCAGCAGAAGAAATTCAAAAAACGATTACTTTCATGAAGGAATACCTCTATAAGCATTCTTTTTTAAAGACACTAGTATTGGGCATCTCTGGGGGACAAGATTCCACTTTGTTAGGAAAATTAGCACAGATGGCAGTGGAAGAGATGCGTGCAGAAACGAAAGATGAAGCGTATCAATTTATAGCGGTTCGTTTACCTTATGCTGTGCAGATCGATGAAGAGGATGCACAAGAAGTCATTGATTGGATCCAACCTGATCAGGTCTTGACGGTCAATATTCAACCCGCAGTGGATGGTTTAGTCCAAGAACTTGAAAAAGATGGTTTTGAAGTCTCGGATTTCAATAAAGGAAATATTAAGGCACGCCAACGCATGGTTGTTCAGTATGCGATTGCGGGAGATATGAATGGCGTTGTTTTAGGTACAGACCATGCAGCCGAATCGATTACGGGCTTTTATACAAAATATGGAGATGGGGCAAGTGATATTGTTCCTTTGTATCGATTGAATAAACGTCAAGGCATTCAATTACTAAAAGCGCTCGATTCGCCGGCTTACTTTTATGAAAAAATACCTACGGCTGATTTAAGAGATGATACACCTGGCTTGACGGATGAAGATGAGTTAGGGGTAAGTTACCAAGCGATCGATGATTATTTAGAAGGTAAAGAAGTTTCTGAAGCTGCTAAAAACCGAATTGAAACATTATATTTAAATTCACGCCATAAAAGACATTTACCAATTAGTATTTTTGACAACTTTTGGAAAGAATAGAGGGGGACACCAGCATGAGTCAAGTGATTATTCATGCAAAAATCTATACAGGTGAAACAGTCATTGCGGATGGATTCATCCGCTTTGATGAGGAAATTATTGCACTGGGTTCAATGGAGCAGTATGAAGCGATGGCTGAGGAAGAAGTTCTCGATGTTCAGGGGCAAATTGTTGTGCCCGGTTTTATCGATATTCATAGCCATGGGGGTTATGGAGTAGATAATATGGATGGGGATCCTGAAGTCATCAATGAGATGATTCAAAAGCTACTCGCGGAAGGCATTACCAGTTATTTTCCAACAACTATGACGCAATCCGATGAGAATATTGAACGAGCTTTAGCAGGGATCAAGCAAGCAAAAGAAAGCAATCCGATGATTCAAGGGATTCATCTGGAAGGGCCTTTTGTGTCTCCAGACTATAAAGGTGCCCAGCCTGAAAAATATATGCGCGCAGCGGATGCGGGTACCATCAAGCGATGGAATGAAATCGCTGGGGGTAACATTCGCTTAGTCACTTATGCACCAGAAATGGGCGATGTTTCTGCCTTTGAAGCGTATTGTGAAGCGAACGATATTATTTTATCGGTCGGACATTCAGGCGCGACTTATGAACAATTAAAAGCTTCTAAAGCTACGCACGTTACGCATCTGTTTAATGGACAATTAGGTTTACACCATCGGGAAATTGGTGTGGCAGGTTATGGTTTACTTGAAGATGATGTCTATACGGAAATGATTGTCGATGGTTTTCACGTGACGCCTGCAATGGTGAAGTTAGCCTATAAAACAAAAGGGGCCGATCATATTGCGCTGATTACCGATTCGATGCGCGCAAAAGGTATTCCTGAAGGCGAGAGCGAATTAGGTGGACAAAAAGTCATTGTAAAAGATAAGCAAGCTCGATTAGAAAACGGCTCACTGGCTGGTTCTGTTTTAACGTTCAATGATGCATTCAAAAATATGATTAAATTTTCAGGTTGTAGTATTGAAGAGGCTGTGCAGATGAGCGCGGTGAATCAAGCTCGTGAATTTTCTTTAACTAAAAAAGGTGTTTTAAAAGAAGGAAATGATGCGGACATTTTAGTGTTAGATCAAGAATTAACAGTGAAACAAACAATATTGGGAGGAACAATTCATGCATTCGAATGAAAACATTGAAGTGATTGTCGTGAAAAATCCAGAAGAAGGTGGACAGAGAGCCTTTGAAATCATAAAAGAAGAATTGGAAAATGGGCTGAAGGTCATTGGCTTACCAACAGGCGGCACCCCAGAGACCATGTATACAGCATTGAGAAATAGTGCTTTGGATTTTTCAGAGGTTGTTGCCATTAATTTAGATGAATATATTGGCTTAGAAGCCGATCATCCACAAAGTTATAAATATTTTATGGATGAGCATTTACTTAATACAAAACCTTTTAAAGAAACTTATATTCCAAACGGTATGGCTCCTGAAGCAGAAGAAACTGCTCGTTATAATCAGATTCTTCAAGAGCACCCGATTGATTTACAAATTTTAGGGATTGGTACGAATGCGCACTTAGGTTTTAATGAACCGGGCAGTTCGTTTGATAGCTTAACGGAGAAAGTAGAATTGTCAGAGGAGACGGTGGAAGCCAATAAGCGCTACTTCGAATCAGTTGCCGATGTCCCAAAGTATGCGTACTCGATGGGACTTGCTTCGATTACTAGTGCGGATAAAATCTTATTATTGGCTTATGGTGAAAATAAAGCAGATGCGATTGCGGAAGCTATCAATGGTCCTGTAACGGAAGAAGTGCCGGCGAGTATCTTGCAAAATCATGAAAATGTCACTTTTATTTTAGATGAAGGGGCCGCCAGTAAATTATAAAATAAATGGCCATCAAAAAAGCTAGTAAGAGTTTCAAACTCTTACTAGCTTTTTTAGTATGACGGGCATGTGCTATGTCTAGGGTGGAAGTCCCTAAAGAAC
>CAJUOQ010000069.1 GCA_910588235.1 uncultured Atopostipes sp.
GAAATTTACAGAAATAACTTATTGTAAGTGGCTAACTTAAACTTGAAATTTAGGGTAATTGATATGAGTAATATTTCAAGTAGAAGTTTATAAAAACTTGAATTGTAAAATTAAGCTAGAAAAATAAATAAACCATTTGTGATATACTCAAATCAAATTTCCAACCACGAAAATTAGAGGAGTGACCACAAATGGCCTTCAATGACGTTAGCCAAAAGTTTATTTCTTCTATCGCGGTCTGTAGGAATAAAATTCCAAGAAAATCTTTAAATTATAAGACTCCGTTGGAGGTCTTTCTTGAAAATGGATCTGGGTTAAATAATTTCTAGCTTAAATTGACAAACGAAAAAATTAGAAACACAGGAGCTAAAACAGGCTTCTGTGTTTTTATTTTTATATCACGTTAAACGCTTAGTGCTCCTGATTGTGCTGAAATTAAAATATTGGTACAATCATTTTGAGTATTTATGAAATCGTTTTATTTAAAGGGAGGTTTGTGTTAGAAAGACCATTCAAAAAACGGAGGAGAAGCGATCATGACTAAAAAAATATTAATGACGGCTTTATTTATTGGTTTAACCCTGGCGGGGTGTACAGAAGTTGAAAGTCCCACAGAAGAACAAGACACGACGGCACCCGTAACGGAAACACAAGAAACGACCCCAGCGGATCCAACGATGGAAGAACAGACTCCAGAAGAGCTGTTCGAACAAGTCCAAAATAATTCACCCACGCAAGAGCGTATTGATGCTTTAGAAGATATTGCGATGTATTATTACTGGTACGGCGGTGATCTGAAAGTGGCGGAAGAAGAATTCTTTCAAGGGATCACTTTACACGGTGATTATGACGTGGTGGAAGAATCCTTTAGACAAGCGACAACGATTGATCCGTTAGATGTTGATCTAAAAAGATCACTCGCCTCGGCGCAAGTTTTACAAGATGATTTACCGGGAGCTCTAGAGACCTTAGAAGAAATTAATCATCTAGAACCGGATAACTTTGAAGCATTAGTGCTCCACTCTGTATATTCGAAAGTTTTGGGTGAAGAAGCGACGTTTGAAGACGGTTTTGAACGCTTACGTGAGATTGACTCGGAAAAAGCGGAAGATTACATCGAATTAGTCGATTCCGTCGATCAGATGAAAGAGACGGAATTGAATACAGAAGTGCCCGACAATTTATCCACAGCCAATCATACTTTTATTACACTCGGTTATGCTTTGTCCGACGAAGGGGAAATGGAAGAAACTTTAATTGAAAGGCTGAATGTAACGCTAGAAGCGGCGGAAGCTTACCCGGACTCAACGTTAATTGTCACAGGAGGCGTGCCGAAAGCTGGTAACACCGAAGCCGAGCTGATGGCGGAATGGTTAGTGGAGCAGGGGATCGATGAGGAACGAATTATCCAAGAACCGCTCTCGACCGATACCGTCGAAAATTCCTTATTTGCGATGGACATTGTTCAAAATGAAGACCTAGAAGATGTCACGTTAATAACGAGTGCCAGCCATATGCGCAGAGCTTTGGCGACTTTCAATGAAGCCAACCAATTATTAATGGAATTAGCTGGAGAAGATGCCGAAAGAGACTTTACCAATTTAGTTTATTTAGATTATGATAGTCCAGAAGAAGCAATGGAAATGACCTCTGAAGAAGAAATGACTATTTACCGCGACTTACTGCGTACTTCCGGTATTTGGCAATTTCCAGGGATTCAAAGATAAAAAGAGGAACAGATTTTTTTCGTACTTCCTTATGTTGAATAGAAAGCTTATAGAACCACTAGTAGATTTCTTTCCCCCTGCTAGTGGTTTCGTTTGTACTCAGGGAAAAGATAAAGTATTATTAGGAAAATGATTCAACAAAAGGAATGATAAAAATAAAATGGATTTACACATTGAATATATCTGTGCCTTAACTAATTTGTATGGGCATGTTTTACCCGAAAAAGTATGTGAAATACATAACCAACAAAACCACAAGCAATTAGATCCGGTAGAAATCGGAGTCTACCTCACGAATCCTGGTCAAAAAATGGAGAATCGCTATATTTATATTAAAGAAGGCGAATTTATCGAGGAAGCTTTCTATTTGTTCGAACAAAAGTATAAGGAATTAGTCGCCAAACAAGCAGGGAAACCTCACTATGTTCCCGTAAAAGAAGAGTTATTAAAATATGCGAAACTTCACTATTGGGAAAAGCCCGCTGAATATAACGAATTGGAAACTTACATCTTCACCAACTATTTCCCAGACAACGAACAGATGATGGAGCAGCTCGCTGAAGAGATTTTCTATCACATCCAGCATGATAAAGTCGACACGGCTCTGGAAATTTTTAGCCATTATGAGATAAACTTTAAAGACGAAACGGAATCCGATCCTGTCCTGTATATTATGCAGCGTTTAAGCAATAATACGCGTATGAAAGCACATAATGGTCACACCCCATTAGAGCTCAGTAAAATTACCGGTGAACCGATCTATACATTGCCGAATCAATTACCCGGAGAAGAGGACGAATGTCACTGTGGCAGTAAGAAGCAATATAAAACTTGTCATATGGAAGATGACAACAAAATCAAAAGACTCAGTGATTACCGCGTGACGGAGTGAATATTGGGTGGAAGAGATCGAGATGCTGATTCTGAAAGGGATGTGAAGGTGTGCGAACAGTAAAAACTTATAAACAAGGAAATGAATTGCTCATGCCAGTTCCCAAAAAGTTCGGATGCAGAGTCTGGCGAAGCATATATTGTTAGAAAAGGCTGGAAAAGAAAATTTAGACTTACGACCTCAGACAGACGTATGGTCAGAAGACCAGTGAGTTGAGAATGAATAAACTTAGATGCTTATCGAATTGAGTCTTAGGTTTTGTTACGCGAACTACCTATACTTTCTATCGCAATGAGTGATTTTTAGTGAGAGTAATAGCATTATTGTCATTGTTGTAATTACACTAATGACGTGGTATACTAAGTGTGAGGTGAGCAATATGGTAATGAAGCGTAAAACTAGGAAGCAAGGGAATTCAATCATGATTAATCTCCCTGCTGAATTTAAAGTAGAAGAAGGAAAAGAATATTCTCTCATTAAGAAGAAAAATGGAACAATAGAGCTCATACCACAAATTGAGAATTACTTTGATCAGGCAAATCCTGGTCAGTTTTATGAACCTCTAGAGTGGGAGGACATAGAATCGAAAGGAAGAGAGATGGATATATGAGCTACTTGCCAAAGCAAGGGGATATTGTTTGGATTGATTTTGATCCCGCAAAAGGTCACGAAATGAAAAAAAGAAGGCCGGCTGTCATTGTTAGTAGTTCTAAATATAATCGAGCAACAAATTACTGTATTGTGTGTCCTATTACGAGTGGTAAGAAAAGAAATAATCCTGCTTACTATACGCTAGATAATTATAAGACCACTGGGCAAGTGATGACACTCCAAGTAAGAACTCTTGATTATTCAGATGCAGGACAGCGAAAGATTCAGTATATTGAATCTTTAGAAAAAGAAGATTTTCTTCAAATATATCAGAGAATACAACTAACACTTGAATTAGATGATTAAAATACATTTCGAATGAGACCAGTAAAAAAGATCACTACCACAGTGATCTTTTTTACTTGTTCTCTAAATCTAGTATCGATTCAAAGACTTATTCGGTAAATGTAGTATACTAAAACCAGGATTTATATCGAACGACAAAAGGAGGTACCTCCAAAAGTTCTATGAAAAACAATGATAAAAAATAAGCTGTAAAGATAT
>CAJUOQ010000070.1 GCA_910588235.1 uncultured Atopostipes sp.
ATACATCAGAAAGTCCTGTATGACATTTTTTTTATGGAAAAGTTGTAAAGTGGTGATAAGAGTAAAAAAGTTGAGAAATTTATAGATTATTGTTTAAATGTGCTGAATTGTTACTTAGAAAAAGAGATTATAATACTGTCTTTGTATATTATGGATGATAGCAGAACACATAAGACATTTAAAAAGTTAAAAAACAACTCTGACATCATAAAAAATATTTTGAATGTTACATGGGATATTTTCCATATTAGGCTTATTGAGCAAATTATGTTTCGGAATAATATGAGAAATACAGAGCAAGTTACTCTTCCATATTTTGGTACGGCAGATAATGGAATTATTGACGCTATGGAAATTAATCCAGTTAAAGCATTTGTTATAACGAAAGATTATCCGATTTCAATTCATGAAATGAATATTATGGATGTATGTAAAAATGAAGAACTTTTAGAAAAGGGATATTTGAATGCGAACATAAGAGGAAAAAAGATTAAAGAATTAAATTTTAAGAAAATCAGGGAGCAATTAGAGTCTGAGATTTTAGAGAAGGTTAATTCTTGAAAGTATAAAATGGGTAGTTTTACAATTTCTGAGTAAATCAAAAGAGAGGTGGTTTCGGTGAAACTCTGTATTGCTTTATCAGGAATAGTTAGGTAGACAGTATTCAAATTAACAAGGAGACCAGCTATGAAAAGTCAACCATAAATTAGCAAAAAATTTCTTTTTCATATCGGTGGTAAAAAAGGGTAACTTTAACACAGCTCCCTTAGGGTGCTTTTTCAAAATCTATCGATAATCGCTTACAGACTTCTTATTCGAGGTTAAATTCTACTTCGTCAGTGAGCATCTTCCAGATGACTCTGACAAGCTTGCCGGCGCAATGCCCAAGTGCATTGTAGTGAGACTGGCCTTCAGCCCTCTTGGCATTGTAATAAGCCTCGAAGGTTGCGTTGTTTCTAACAACGTTCCAAGCTGCATTAACAAGAGCGTAGCGCAATACGCGCGAGCCACGTTTGGACATACGAGTCGTCTTAGCCTGAAAGTTACCAGACTGATAAACAGATGGATCCAGACCGGCAAAGGCAAGCAGCTTGTTAGGATTGGAGAAACGGTGAATATCACCTATTTCACCAAGAATCATTCCACCATTGAGATATCCGATACCAGGAATGGTCATGATGACAGAATCATTGAATTTCATGATATCTGTCGTCTCAGTTTCAATCTTATCTAGTTGGCTATCCAGTAACTCGATTTGTTGGATTGTCTGAGTTATCTGAATAGATATAGCGCTGTCGTTTGCACCGACAGACTTCTGTGCGAGAACTCTTAATTCTTTGGCCTGCTCTTTGGTAAAGTGCCCGTGTGAGTTCACTTTGAGCAGATTTGCCAGGATGAGTCATATGCATGGAAACAATCTCTTTTGGAGAAGGTGCTTCTTTTAACAAAGCATAGACAGCATGCTGATGCAGACCTGATTTAAATGTGTCGACCTTATCTGTCTTAGTCTTACGAACATTGTTCTTACGCATCTGACAGGTTTTGATGGGGTTCAACACACATACTTGGTAGAACTCAGCAACAAGGTATCGAACAAGGTTGTGGCCGTAGTGTGCCGTCGACTCAAGACCGATGATGCTACTGTCTTTGTCGAATGATTCGAGCTTGGAGACCAGCAGATGGAAGCCATCAGCGTCATTTGTAAATTTGAACGGCTCAATCAATATTTCACCGTCCGAAGAAATCGCGGCGGCAAAATGGTTAAGTTTGGCAATGTCAATGCCTACAAAAAATTTTTATGAGGTTGTACCTCCCTTTCATAAAGTCTGATACCATGATGTCCACCATCGATTATCATCGTAGACTTGATAGAAATAAGTACTCTGAGTGAAAAACACTCCGGCAACATCCAGCTGATAAACAATTCAGATAAAGGTAGCGGCAATACACTCCAGTTGAGTAGTCAAGCTACAGGAAAAAATCAAAAGTCCATAGTATCTGAATTGTATTGAATCACGATATTAAAAGAAAGGAAACGTGTGATAATTAACTTCCTAATTATCATACAAGTTAAAAATGGAGAAAATAATTAAAGAAAAACTCCGTGAGATTGAAAAACAAGAAAATGTTCGTATTTTGTTAGCGGTAGAATCAGGTAGCCGTGCTTGGGGATTTGCTTCGCCAGACAGTGATTATGACGTACGTTTTATTTATGTTCGTCAGAAAGAGGATTATTTGAAGTTAGAGTCGGTACGGGATGTAATCGAGCTTCCCATTGATGATATGCTAGACATCAATGGGTGGGATTTACAGAAGACATTAAGACTTTTGTACAAATCGAATCCAACATTGTTCGAATGGTTTTCATCTCCTATTATATACATGGAAACGGAATTTGCTGATCAGTTCAGAAGAGTAATGTCAAATTACTTTTCAAGTAAGCGAAGCTTGTATCACTATATAAGTATGGCAGAAGGAAACTATCGTGAATACCTAAAAAGGGACATGGTCCGAGCAAAGAAGTATTTCTATGTATTACGTCCTGTACTGGCGTGTCGCTGGATTCTAGAAAAAGGAACGCCAGCTCCGATGTTGTTTTCGGAGCTGATGGATGCACAGCTTCCATCGAAATTGTACAGGGATGTGAATATGCTATTAGAACTTAAAATAAATTCTCCGGAAATCAGAGAAATTCCAAGAGTAGATAAAATAAAAGTTTCCCAATCTGTCGGACTATAGACTTCTGGCAGACTGGCTTGCAT
>CAJUOQ010000071.1 GCA_910588235.1 uncultured Atopostipes sp.
TCTTTTTGTCTACCCATCTTTATTTGGCTTTCCGAGAAACATTATACACATAGGTTGTTTTTGTTTTCGCAATCAATTAAAAACAACTTTGCACTTCGAAGCTCTTTCCTCACTTCAAGCATCTCTATGGCATAAACATTTGTTCTAGTTTTATTCTTTTTATTTCTTTGAGTTTCATCATTTCTTCAATGTTTGATTGCATTCTCGGGTCATCTTCGGCAGAATAGAGATAAACATTCATTTAAAAGGAGAAAGAAATGTTATTTGAAAAAGATGCAACATTTTATGCCGATCAAATTAAAAAGCAAGAAGTAACGGTTACTGAATTAGTGCAACGAGCATTGACGAATATTGATGATGTCGATTCGAAATTAAATGCCGTCATCCATATTCAAAGAGATGAAGCGATCGAAGCTGCTCGTGAATTCGATGAAGCATTGATTGCGCTCGAAGAAGATGAAATTCAGCAGCTCCCCCCTTTTTTCGGTGTTCCTATTTTACTCAAAGATTTAGGACAAGATCAAGCGAACCATCCCGCGACAAGCGGCGCTCAATTAATGGATGGCTATATTCCAACGGAAACCGATTATTTTGTCCAGCAAGTTCTTAAAGGAGGCTTTATCGTCGTTGGCCGCACGAATGTCCCTGAGTTTGGTTTTAAAAATGAATCGGATGCCGTTTTTACGGGTTCTGTAAATTCTCCTTATGACGCAAATCGTAACGCAGGTGGTTCTAGTGGCGGCGCTGCTGCTGCCCTGAAAGCAGGTCTAGTACCGATTGTAACGGCTGGTGATGGCGGTGGATCCATCCGTATTCCCGCTAGTTTTAATGGCTTGATTGGTTTAAAACCTTCGCGTGGTCGAACACCGGTTGGTCCAGGAAGTTTCAGAGGTTGGCAAGGGGCCAGCATTAACTTTGCACTCACTAAATCTGTCCGCGACACTTGGACGATGTTAAAAGTGATGCAAGTCGAACAATACGACGCTCCTTTTGTATTGCCTTTGATCGAAGAAGAAACTTTAGAACCTTTAAACCAACCACTAAAGTTCGCTTACTCCTTCCAATCACCGATCAAAACAGAAGTGACAGAAGAAGCGAAAAACACCGTTCGCGTCGCCGTTGAAAAGTTAGAAGCCCTTGGACATACCGTTGAAGAAGCCGATCCAACAACGGACGGTATTCGAGCGATGCAGACCTATTACATCGTAAATGGGGTCGAGACCGCGTCCATGATCGAAGGCATTGAAGCAAACATGGAACGTCCAGTAAACGTAGACGATATGGAAACCATGAGTTGGGCCCTTTACCGCTCGGGTTTGAGGATTTCAGGTGTCGACTATTCGCAAGTACTTGCCTTTTGGGATCAGTTAGCCGCTCAAATGGAGCGTTTCTTTGAAGAATATGATGCTTTGATTTTACCGGCTACAAACGGTCCGGCTTTTCCTCATGATGCTTTTGATAAATCAGAAGCTTTACTGGAAAAATTGCGAAATATTGATGACTATGACCAAGAAGAACAGCAAGCCTTGATTTGGAAAATGTTCCAACACAGTCTGGCTTATACACCCTTTACACAACAACAAAACTTAACGGGACAACCGGCGATTAGTCTTCCGCTCTACAAGACGGAAGAAGGCTTACCTATTGGAACGCAAATCTGGACGAAAAAAGGGGCTGAAGTTTTACTCTTACAAATAGCCAAACAGTTGGAAGAAGCAGACGCTCTTGATCATGACATTCACGAAGTCGAATAATCCTTTATTTGAACGACCTCTTTCGTTATTTTACGAAGGAGGTCGTTTTATTTCCCTCCGCCTCTCTCCGTGCTAAAATAGAATTGAAATCATCTTAAAGGAGGTCTTAAAATGCTTTTTAAAGACAGAATGGATGCCGCTGAACAGTTATCAGAAAATATTAGAGTCAGTCGTCCTAAAGATACCATTGTCCTAGCTCTACCGCGTGGAGGTGTACCGATGGGACTTCTTTTGGCTAAGCAGCACTCCCTTCCTTTTGACGTTGTCCTCGCCAAGAAACTCGTCCATCCTTCTTATGCGGAAGTCGCTATTGGTGCAATGGCTGAAGAAGGTACTCCCATTTTAAATCCTCAAATCACCGTGGAGCAAAATTGGGTGGTCCAAGAAATAGAACGGGTGCAAAATGAAAACCAAAGAAGACGAAAACTATACGATGAAATATTAGAAAAGCAAGATCTAACCGGCAAAGACGTGATTATTGTAGACGATGGCATCGCTACAGGGATGACCATGTTTGCAGCGATTGCCGCTGTGAAAGCCAAACAAGCCCAGCATATCACTGTGGCCGTCCCTATTATTCCCCAGGAGACTTTTCAAGCATTAGAGCAACAAGTGGACCAAGTCACTTTTGTCGAAGTCCCCGAATATTCTTTAGGTGCAGTTGGTGCTTATTATCAACATTTTCCACAAATTAATGATCAAGAAATACAAGCGATCCTCAAAGACAGTGATCTTGCGTAATGATCGACATAGTGAAAGTTTCTATTTTTTCCATCAAAATCGAGTAGGAGACTAGCCATTAATTGACTAGTCGACCTCTCACACCACCGT
>CAJUOQ010000072.1 GCA_910588235.1 uncultured Atopostipes sp.
TGCTTCGTTAATTGTTCTCCTATTTCTAATTCACTTTTTCCTATTTCTAAATTATTCATAGCAGTTAAAACTGCATCGGAAGCAAGTGATGCTCCATATTCATAATGAGCAATTTCATTCGCATTGTTTGTCACTCTAGCACCATCTTTTGGACCAATATATAAATCTGTCGCATTTACTAATTTATTCTTTCCTACTTCTGATTCTAAGGCTTGAACGATGAATTGCGGAATATCAAATTGATCTTCCATTTTAGGTATTAGTTTCCAACCTACCACCCCTACTTGCTTTGTGGTATCGATTTTAGTCTCTGAAAATATTTTTCGTATTTCTGTAATATCTTTCATGGGCTGATTAGGTAACGAGAATGCCATACATTGCTTGCCTTCCGTTTCTATTCGTGAATACTTCGCTTTGTTATAATTCTCATTTCCTAAAATAGTCGTACTCGTCCCATCAACATTTAGGATAAGTAATGCCTCTTCAAATCTTGGTATAAAACCAACTAAATATTCAAAGTTGCTTCCATGTTCTTTATCAGCATACACTACAAGTGAAGATAAACCTCTATCTTTCATACGAACTAATACTTTTTCTTTTCTCTCTTTAATCGTTTCATCAGAAAGTGGTGTCCTTAAGCCTGGATTGTCTAAATTTGGATGTTTTGTTTCTTTAATTCCTATTTTAATTGTCATCCGTCCTTTACAAGCATTTTTATTATACTCAAAAATCTAATTCATCAAATGGCATCATCGGTCGCATAATTTGTTTAAAGATAAGATTTTCTGTCTTTTGATTCGTTGGCCCATCTGTTAATGCCATTATTGAATAGTCACAGTACTCTTTTAATTCTGGAAATATATATCCTTGTTTAACTACGACTATATTGTAATCATTCATCTCTATATTCGCTGCTTCATATTGATGGATTTCAGCAAAACTAACTGATTGATCAATTAAAACGATGTCGATTGGTTTATTCTTTAATGACACTGTGATCGTTTCTCCAAAACTATCTGTATCTCCAAAGATTTGCTGAAGATTTCCACGATTAGTAATTTTCCCCGTTAAAGTTACTTTCTCAGATAATTCATCTCTATTTGTTCCTAGCTCGAAATCAAAATACGTATCTTTTTCTTTTTTATACATAGAATGAAATAATTCATTATCTGTAATACCTGAGAACAATATTTTTTTATTATTATACTCTTTTAATTCTAAATATTGTCTTAATAAATAAGTATTCTCTCCTGTAGCACCTGATGTCACATTATCTCCAGAATCAGTCACTACTATATGTGGATAGTTTTTTTCTATAGATTGTTCGACAGCCTCTGGTACCTCTAGAGTATTTCCGTGATAGTGAAATTCACTATATTTTTCAATACAAAAGGTATACATTTCCTCTAATATTTCATTTGCATATTCAATATATTGAGTATCTGATGGTACAATAATTAAACCGGAGCCTGCAGCATAGTTATCATGTCTTAAATAGCCTACATGAAAAGACGCACTTAAAATTCTCTCATCCTGTTCAATCGCATCTAGTTTCTGATTGATCGTTAGCATCGGTTCATCCGTTGATACACTTCGCTCTCCACCTAAAACAAATGGTAATTTTCTATATTGTGGTTTTAAATACTTTTTGTTTTTCAATAAATCTACAAACATGCGAGCTGTTTTTCTTTTTGTTTCTAGCATGTCTGTATGAGGAGACTCTCTGTAACAACGACCGATTGTCATATTAGCTACATATTCTTCCGTTAAATTACCATGCGGGTCCATGACTACACAAATCGGCAAATACGGACCAGTAAATTGACGAATGTCTTTTAGTAATTGACGTTCACCAGAACCTTCAGGTAAATCCTCGACTTTACTAGCACCATGAAGAAATAAATATATTCCATCCAGTTCATTTAAATTTTCTTTTACAGCTCTAAGCATTTTCTGATGAATATAATCGTAACTTTCCCGACTTAAAACGGTAGCTGTATGACCATTCGCAAAAATCGCTGGAACTATCTCAATATTGTTGTCTCTAAAGATATCCCCAACTTTCATAGCTTGTACTAAGTCTTCTCCAAACTTTAAATTAAAGTTATCGAGTTCTGTCAGTCCTTCAACATGTTCGTTACTTTCGAGTGTGAAATGACCCATTAAAACTTTCATGCACTATCCCCCTAATCTTCTAGTTAAACTACTTTTTATCGTAATTATCGATAAATTCTTTATACCAGTAATAACTTTTTTTAGCCTAAATTTCAAGTTTAAGTTAGCCACTTACAATAAGTTATTTCTGTAAATTT
>CAJUOQ010000073.1 GCA_910588235.1 uncultured Atopostipes sp.
TCGCATTCGGGACTTGCACCCGTTAGAGTTCGCCCATGCTGGGCGAACAAAAAGACTTCCCGTTCTCTCGAGAAGTCTTTTTTGATGTAATTTTCTTTTGAACAGTCTGATCCTTCCACTTCATAGATACCAAACCTTTATCGAGAAACTTCTTTCTTTTCTTTTTTCGCCCTTCTTCTTGCTAGGTAAAAGGCATTGACCCAAGAAGTGATGGGAATAACGAGTGCGATACCAATCCCAGAACAAAAGATTGTAATCATTTCAGCACTAAAAATTTTCGAATTCACAATTTCTCCAAACGAATAGGACAAATCTTTAAACCATAAGAATAAGGCTAAATAACCCCCAATAAAGGCAAAGAATAGCGTATTTGTGTTTGAACCTAAAATGTCTTTTCCAATCGTTAAGCCTGAATGAAACAAATCTTTTCTACTAATTGAAGGATGCTGTTGGTATATTTCTTGCATAGGGGAAGTAATTGAAATTGCCACATCAATAATCGCACCCACTGTGCTTAAAATAATCACAGCCGAGGCTATCTTAACAAAATCTACGCCTAGATAGAGAGAATAAGTTCCTACGAGCTCATCAATTTCTTCTTCACCGAAGCCTTGGATCATCGCTTTTTCAGTGATGAAATAAATCATAAACAACAATAACGTAATCGTAATTACTGTAGAAATAAAGGCCGTTACTGTTTTACTGTTTACTTCATTAATAAAAAATAAGTTGATACAACTGATGGCGGTGCTAGCAATAATAGCTAATAGATTGGGGTCCGCTTTTGGGTCCGTCATTTCAAATATAATAAACAAAATAACGCCAAAGTTAAGGAATAAAGAAACAAAAGATTTAGCTCCTTTCGTTCCTCCGATCAGGATCATTAATGAACATAAGACAATAGCGAGTAATACTAAAACATTCATGATTTTGCCCTCTTTCGATTAATGAAAAATATTGTCGTATAAATCCCAATGGGAATGGTGAGGACGATTCCAATGCCGCCAGCAAGCGCGCGTGCGATTTCTAATGAAAGATTCTGCGACAAAGCGAAGCCTAACGGTGAAGAGTTTTTGAAATAAACAATCAAAATAGGGATCGAACCACTCACATAAGCAAAAAACAAGATATTTGTCATCGTCCCCATGATATCTTTTCCAATGTTAAAGCCTGATTTTTTAAGAGCTTTGTTGGATATAGCCTGATCCTTTTGATAAAACTCATATAAGGCAGAGGAAATAGAAATGGCAACATCCATGACCGCCCCTAGAGAACCGATGAATAAACCGGCTAGAAATACCATCTCGTAAGGCCGGGTTAAAAAGGACATTTCTTCATAGTAAAGCCCTTCTCCCTCTGTAAACCAAATGGCTAAATAAGTGATCAACAAGGAAATGAATGTTCCTAAGATCGTCGTGATAATAGCCGCATAACTTTTTTCATTCCGACCATTCACAAGAAGTAAGGAAGTCACTGTAAATAGGACCACGGCGATTCCAGCAATCCATAATAGATTGAACCCTGTACTCACATAGAGATCTAACGCCCATGATAGTAACAACATGTTGATTGCTAAACTGAAGGACGCATACAAGCCTTGCTTTTTTCCGACCAGGAGTAAAGTAATAATAAACAGCCACATGGCGATCATGATATATTTGTCTCTTTTTACATCAGTTATATTCCCAGTCAGCGTTGGTTTGTCTTCATCAATAGAAACAAACAACTCATCCCCTACTGTATAGGGAAAGTCATAAGCGCCAGATGAAGAATACTCATTTACGAGTTGAATCGATTGTCCTTTTTCTTCTCCATTTTTAAGTTCTCCAATCAGTTGCTGGGTGAAAATGGTGTCTTCATTTTCATAAAGGTCGATCGTTTCTGTTGTATCTGTAACAGTATTTTCAGTCACTTTAGCGATCGGACGTTCATAGAAACCATGATTGTTATAAACAAAAATAATAGAAAAGATAAAACAAATCGCTACAATAATAGAAATAATAATAGATGGCTTGTCTATTGTTTTCAATTTGTTTATCATCATAATTTTCCACCTTCTAATATAAATACGCAGTGCTTATTGCGAATAACCCCAAGGATAGCAAGTATCTATTAAAGGGTCAAGGGGCGGTTTAAGCACAGCTAGTTGTCCATAATATGCTCCTCGCCAAATCGAGTAGGACGAAATAAATCGTCCTCTCACACCACCAGACGTACGGAT
>CAJUOQ010000074.1 GCA_910588235.1 uncultured Atopostipes sp.
GTATTGAACTGCATTCTCTAAAAATTCTATCAACACTATTTGACAGAGAACCTTTTATTTAGAAGCTACTCGTTGAACATGATAAAACTTGATAACTAAGGTTTTTATAGACTAAAAAATAATGAAATGTTTTCTTATGCAGAAAATGTTTATAATTTATTTTAAGAAAGCTCTGATAAGGATTGCAAACTTTATAAGCAAAAGATATAATAGATACATGTAATAAATGAAAGCGTTTTATTTAAAGTGAAAGGTGGAGATGTTTCCTATAAAGAAACCTCGACAATCAGCCAGCAAAGCAGATTATTCGCTTTAATTTCTAAGCCAAAAGGTGTTTTAAAATAAGGAGGAAAAAAAGATGTCACAAATACAAAAAGAATCTCTCGGAGATTATCATCAAGCCAAACAGTGGGAGATTGCGCTATTTTCATTAAATAACTCAGCAACAAATTTATATTTATTTGGTTTTGGTTTCTTAACTTACTATGCAACTGGAATTGCTGGCTTTGCTACACTTATTGTAAGTAATTTATTGGGGGCAGCTCGTCTATTTGATGGTTTGATTGATCCAACGATTGGTGTAATTATGGACCGCTTTGATACAAAGTGGGGAAAATTCCGACCATTGATGCTCGTTTCAAATATTGGCTTAATTCTTTCGTTTTTAATGATTTTCAACGTGCATCAATTTAGTGGCGTTGCGCAATCCGTTTTCTTTTTAATTGCTCTTATTTTTCACAAGATTGTTTATTCTTTTCAGCAAACAGTCACGAAAGCAGCTCAACCTGCTTTGACAAACGATCCGAAACAGCGACCATTATTTTCAATTTATGACACAGTGTTTAGTTCAATCGGGATTTTCGCTGTCGGACAATTTTTCGTTTCGAATATTTTAGTCCCACGTCATGGGGATGAATTTAATAGTGCTTTTTTCACTGAGTTTTTAATGATTATTATGGGAATATCTATTGTTTTAACGATTTTAGCGATGATTGGTATTCGCCGAAAAGATCAAACCGAATACTTTGGGTTAGGCGAAGATACTGTAGAGACTAAATCGCTAAGAGATTATTGGTCCGTCATTAAGGGCAATAAACCCCTCCAAGTTCTTGCTTTAAGTGGTGCTATTGTTAAATTTTTATCCCAATTAATTGGTGACCAAGCTTTCTTAGTTATTTTATTTGGGATTATTTTAGGGGACTTTGCTTTATCCGGACAAATGTCTTTATATCAAATTATTCCAAACTTGCTTCTTGTCGTGGTTTTGACTCGTTTAGCGACGAAAAAAGACTTAAAAGCTTCTTATACGATCTC
Source organism: uncultured Atopostipes sp. (assembly GCA_910588235.1). Classification (GTDB taxonomy): domain Bacteria; phylum Bacillota; class Bacilli; order Lactobacillales; family Carnobacteriaceae_A; genus Atopostipes. The sequence continues at coordinate 1,315 of CAJUOQ010000074.1, forward strand.
TATTATAGCAGCAGGGGTTTCGCTGTTAACGATGGTGGCTATTTTATTATTCGTCGATAACCCGACGCAAATTTTTTCAAATGGTGGTTTTCTAGCAATCTTATTTACGATTGCTTTCATTGGTTTAAAAGTTTTCCAAGCTTACCCGACGTCTATTGTGTTGACGATGGCAGCAGATATTTCAGACTATGAAACTGCACGCTCGGGACGTTTTGTTTCAGGGTTGATTGGAACAATTTTCTCCCTTACGGACTCCATTGCTTCTTCACTTGCTCCTATTGTGTTAGGCGTCATTGTCGCTGGGATGGGGTATACGAATGCTTATCCAGAACCTACTGAATCCTTATCTCCTGAATTATTTACAGGCGGTATGATCATGTTAATGATTCCTTTAGCTTTCTATGTTATCTTATTTTACTTAATTCGTAAATACCCACTCGATCAAACAACGATGGCTGAAGTCCAAGCAACAATTGCTGCGAAGAAAGCAGCCGGCAAGATTGAGCCAGAAGAAGATCCGCAAATATTAGAAGATGGGGTCAAACCAGAAGTCTAGATTAAAATTTAAAAAATTAAAAGCTATAAGCATTCAAAGCTGAAGTTTAATTTCGGCTTTGGATGCTTTTTTAGTATGACGGGCATGTGCTATGTCTAGGGTGGAAGTCCCTAAAGAAC
>CAJUOQ010000075.1 GCA_910588235.1 uncultured Atopostipes sp.
TGAAATTCACTAAAACTAATTATAACAAGTGACTAACTTAAACTTGAAATTTAGGTTAAAAAGAAAATAAGTAAAAAAGTTAAAATAAAAAAAGTCCTTTCTATATGAACTATCTCCTGTCAAATAGACAGGTAGAAAAATAAAATTTTTTGACCATGCATAAATTGTATGTTCTTCTTATAGTGCTTTTAACTGAGTTATTATTTTTATCCATTAAGTAAGCAGAGCCTACTCTCGTTTTAAAGGGTTCATTTACTATAAAACCTCTCAATTCTGACTCTATATATTTTCTGCCCTTAAAAATAGCCTCCTTTAAAGTAGTTTACTTTTCTGTATCTGCTTTAAAGGGAGCATACCTTCATTCAGCTTTTTATATTTTTTATCCGTGAAAATCGCCTGTTTCTGAATCTACAGTGACATAATATTGGTCACCTGTATCATGTTCATTTACATAAACACCATAATATCCATCGCCAATATCTTCATATTCTCTTACAGTCACATCATAATTATCATATAAATTTTGTTCAAATTCGAGCTGCCACTCTTCTTTCTGTGCCTGTTCTTCCGTTGGACCGTCTACTTTGATCGTCATTCCCGACTCAATTTCTGAGGGGTCTAAAATATTGTTCCACTTTTGTAATTCCTCAGAACTTACATTATATTGATCAGCAATACTCGCTAATGTATCACTTTCTTCTATTGTATACTCAGAAGTATCATTATTATCAGAAGTCTCTCTTACATGAACTTCCTCCATCCCTTCTTGAGCTTCGTGAATGGGTAAATCAAAGGTTTGTTCATGAGTATAATTTCCCATAATATAAATACGTATATTTTCTCCCGCCTCAAGTGTATAATTATTTGTCTCAATGACAAAATAGCCATCTTTTGAAACTTCTGGTTGGAGAGTCGTTCGATCACCTATCTCTTCTGCATCTGGGATTTCAAAAAGTAGACTATCTCCTGGATTAATGCGACCTTCATAAATTTCAGTGTTTTCATGAATTCCTGGAAGCATAAGGTTTTCATAAACTTCATCTGAAAGATCTTCAAGATTAACAGCCAGGTCTTGATGATGAGCTAAACGTTCTTCTTCGGACATATAAACAATTTCACTTAATTCTTCTGATCCTTCTTCAATACCTTCTGTTTCATCATTATCTGTTTGATCTTGATCCTCACCACTATTTGCGTCTGTTTCACTGTTACCATTATCCTCAACCTCTTGATCGTTCTCAGAATCGGACATTTCAATGTTTTCTTCGTTAGTTTGGTTGTCTGTTTCTGCATTTTCTGTTCCTGTATCGCCGCTACAAGCGGCTAGTAAAATAATAGAAGCTGTGCTTATTAAAAGTAATTCTTTCATCTGCAAAACATCCTTTGTTTATTAGAATAATTATATCCAAAGTTAAAGAATTATTTTTCATTCATAATTTATCACTCATTATCATTAAAGATGTATCTGCTTCCATGTCCAATCTACCATAATAACTCTTTAAGTAAAGTCATGACAGTTAGAGATAATCAGTTTTCCACGCTTTCGTCATTAAATAAGTTTGATCCGTTGACATATTTAAAATATTCTCAAACCTATAGGGTGTATATAATGTAACACTAATGATCGAATTAAGAGTAATGATCGAACTTTATATAATCACATGCTTTTCTTATTTCAGCTCTATTACTGTAACTTCTACTACAATATTGGCTAAAAACATAATTTTCTATAATTATTCTTTCCAAAACAAAAAGGAACACCAACAAATGGTGTTCCTTCAATATTTATAGCAATGTATTATATGAAGCCATTTGCCGGAATCGAACCGGCGACCTCATCCTTACCATGGATGCGCTCTACCTACTGAGCTAAAACGGCAAAAGTACTTTTATAAAAAAACTCCGCAAGCAGGATTCGAACCTGCGACGGCGTGATTAACAGTCACGT
>CAJUOQ010000076.1 GCA_910588235.1 uncultured Atopostipes sp.
AAGACTTGTGGTATTAAGTCAAATAGTTAATTGATAAAAATAGTTAAAGATTTTAAAAATTTAGGCGCACTGAACTAGACCCTCGGCTAATCTCTAAAAAAATTAGCCTAGCGCCAGAACAGAAAGGATTCAAAAGCAACAGATGTTAGCCTTTGAGTTATACGCTCCTTTCTGGCGTGTAGAGTTGGCGGTTACGTAGTAGCGTATCCACCAAACGCACAAATTTTCTAGCGGTAAGGACGAGGGCTCGTTTGTGTTTAAATTTCGGAACTTCATCATATTTCTTTTGATAATAGAGACGGTAACTCTCTTCATGACGTCTTATAGAGTTGGCAGCTTCAACCATATAATATCGAAGATATTGATTACCTGTTCGTGTCATAGGTGTGCGTTCCGATTCAAAGTTTCCAGATTGATTCTTCTTCCAATAAAGTCCGCAATACTTGGCTAATTGGGCTTCATTTTCAAAACGTTCAATTTGACCGATTTCAGCGACAATACCGGCGGCATACACGATACCGATTCCTGGAATACTTTTTAAGCATTGGACCTCTGAAACAACTTCAAATAAGGCGACAATACTTTTTTCTAAATCTTTAATTTGTTTTTTCAATGTTTGAATTAATCTCGCATAAGTCGCTAAAACCATATCCACTGATTCTTGGACGACTTGGGCTAAACGATAAGAGTCGCGAATCGCTTTCTTAATCATTTTAGCTATCTTTTGCGGGTCACTAAAGCGACCGCGCCCCTTTTCTTGTAAGAGAAGGGCTAAATCTTCTAACTCCATTTGGGCAATTTCATCAAGTGAAAGCGAGTCAGAGAGAAGATCAAGCATGGTGGCACCAAAAACAGAAGTATCAAGTTCCTTAGAGAGCGTATTACATTTATAGTAAAGGTTCTCAAGAAAGTGTTGTTTACATTCGGTTAATTGGTGAACGAGTTGGTATCTCGAACGAGTCAACCGTTGAAGAGCGATGTAACGCTCCTCTTTTAAAACCGTCTTATTAAAGCGTTCAATGCGTAAGAAATCCGCAATACGAAAGGCATCAATGCGGTCGGTTTTATCCTCTTCAAAAAGGCCTTTGTATCGATGGATAGACTTCGGATTTTGAACGACAACTTCCACGCATCCAAGGGACTTTAAGTCAGTGTCCTCAGATAAAAATGTGGCAGGATGAAAACTGTAAATAGAGGTGGACTCCATTCCAATCACAATCTTTTCATAGTTAAAAGAGTGGTGAAACGTTAGAACAGATTCCTTGATAGATGAGGCACCGTTTAGATTATTAGGAAGTGTGACTTCCTTCAGAGTGGTGTCTGAACTATCTAGAAAACAAACATCAAGCTTTTCAGAACTCACATCAATACCGACAAACAATTTCATGGAAAGGACCTCCTTTCTTTGAGATAAATTTGGAATAAACTCGGATGCGGACGGATATCCCTAGGGCCCAAAACATGGCGACAACCTCGTGTATAAGTATTCTAAAGAATCGCCCCATGAGTGCTGCCCTCAGCCTACTAAGAAGAGGAACATGGGACGAATCGATACAGCTTGTGCGTATGCCGAACAGTTTTGGTCTGGGTCACAGTCTTTAAAAGTAGTCAAACTACAGGGGGAGAAAGTATATTCCTGATGGATCCAATTCCATTACCTATATGGTGGGATGTCCGATAAAATCTCAGACAAAAAGAGGGTAACCAATTAACTGAAATGACGGAAAGAAGA